>ONJE01000233.1 GCA_900318045.1 uncultured Eubacteriales bacterium | reverse complement strand
TATTCGCCTGCGGGCTTCCCCTGCGGTACTGCATGGGCGGAGCACGGGATAGATATATGCGTTTTTATGTCACGGCCGGCTGTGACGAGATGTTGCAATTCCCTAATCCATATGCTACAATGGCATTGTCCACAATACCAGGCAATTCCACATACTGTAACAGGAGGACTATCCAATGAAAAAACTGTTTGCGCTGCTGCTCGCCTTCGCGTTGTGCCTGAGTGCCGGCGCGCTGGCCGCCCCGACCAGGGATCGCGCGGGCGAACCCATCCAACTGCCCGAGACCATTGAGAAGATCGTCTCCATGGCGCCCTCCACCACCCGGGTGCTCACCGACCTGGGGCTTACAGACAAGCTGCTGGCGGTGGACAGCTATTCCGCCACGTACCAGCCGGAGCTGGCAGCGCTGCCCCAGTTTGACATGATGACGCCCGACACCGAGCAGCTGGCCGCGCTGCAGCCCGACGTGATCTTCATCACGGGCATGAGCCTCGCGGGCGGTGACAACCCGTATCAGGCGCTGATCGACCTTGGCATCGCCGTGGTGCAGATCCCCTCCAGCAGCAGCATCGCCGACATTCAGCAGGACGTGCTGTTCATCGGCGAATGCGTCGGGGCGCAGGACGGCGCAAAGGCCCTGGTGGACGAGATGCAGGCCGCCATCGACGAAATCGCCGCCATCGGCGCGACCATCGAGGCAAAAAAGACGGTGGCCGTCGAGGTGTCCGCCCTGCCCAACCTGTGCTATGCCGGCGGAAACACCTACCTGGATGAGATGATACGCCTGATCGGCGCGGAAAACGCCTATGGCGACGGCGAGCCCTGGGCCTCCGTCACTGAGGAAGCCGCCGTGGCAGCCAATCCCGACGTGATCCTGACCTGCATCAGCTATTTGGACGATCCCGTGGGCGAAATCATGGCCCGCGAGGGCTGGGGCGAGGTCGCGGCCATCAAAAACGACCAGGTCTACCGGTTGGACGACGAGAGCAGCAACCAGCCGAACCACCGCATCGTCATCGCCCTGCGAGAGATGGCCGAGGCCGTCTATCCCGAGGTCTACGGCGAGGCCTCCGCGGCCGCATGAAACGTGGGCTGAAAATCGCATTACTGACAGCAGCAGGCATCATTTGCCTGCTGCTTGGCATGGGCGTGGGCAGCGTGTCCATCCGTGTGGTCGATATGGTCGCCATCGTCCGCAGCCAGCTGTCCGGTGGAGCGCTGCCGGAAGGTATCCCAGCCATCACGGCGTCGATCCTGTGGAACCTGCGCATGCCCCGGGCCATCATGGCCTTCCTGACCGGAGCTGCGCTGGCCGCCGGCGGCGCGGTGATGCAAAGCGTACTGCGCAATCCGCTGGCCTCCGGCTACACGCTGGGCGTGTCCTCCGGCGCGTCGCTGACCTCGGCCATCGCAATCCTCACCGGCTTCACGCTGCCCCTGCTGGGCCGCTATACGCTGGCGCTGTGCGGCTTCCTGGGCGGCCTGGGCACGGTGTTCCTGGCCATCGGCCTGGCCACCCAATTCGACAAGAACCTGGAAAACACCACGGTGATCCTCACCGGCATGGTACTTTCGCTGTTCATCAACGCCATACTGACGCTGGTCACCGCCTTCTCCCACGAGCATCTGCAACAGCTGGTCTTCTGGCAGATGGGCAGCTTCTCCGGCCAGAGCTGGCAGAACTGCGGCTTACTTCTTGCGCTGCTGGTTCCTTGCCTGCTGGTGCTGGTGCGGTACGGGCGGGAGATGGACCTGATGACCTTCGGCGAGGAACAGGCCCTTTCCGCGGGCGTGGAACTGACGCGGGTGAAGCTGCTGTTGATCGCCGTGGCGGCACTGCTGACCGGCTCCGCGGTCGCCTTCGTGGGCGTGATCGGCTTCGTGGACCTGATCTCGCCCCACGTGGTGCGACGCATCTTCGGCAGCAACCACCGGTTGGTGATCCCCATGAGCGCGCTGTTCGGCGGTTCCTTCATGGTCCTGGCGGATCTGCTGGCCCGGACCATCGTATCGCCCAGGGAACTGGCCGTCGGCGCGGTGACGGCCCTGGTGGGCGCGCCCTTCTTTGCCTCTGTCTACTTTGGCCGACGGAGGAGGGAACGCAGTGCTTGAGCTCAAAAACGTCTGTGCGGGTTACGACGGCGTCGAGGTGCTGCACGACATCAGCTGCACCTTCCCATTGGGCAGCTGCTGGTGCGTTCTGGGGGCCAATGGCTGTGGCAAGACGACGCTGCTGCGGACCATGGCCGGCCTGATCCCCCACCGGGGCCAGGTGCTGCTGGAGGGCCGGGAGATCGGCGGCTTGAAGCGCCGGGAGCTGGCGGGCAGGATCGCCGTGTTCAGCCAGATCAACACCGTCTACTTCCCCTATACCGTATACGACACGGTTATGCTGGGGCGCTACCAGCACATGCGCGGCGCGCTGTTCGGCTGTCCCTCCCCGGAGGATCGCGCCATGGTGGAACGCTGTCTGGAATTCACGGGGCTGTCGGACCTGCGCCGCCGTGGGCTGGACGAGCTGTCCGGTGGCCAGCGCCAGCGGGTGTTTCTGGCCCAGACACTGGCCCAGGACCCCCAAACGATTCTGCTGGACGAGCCCACCAACCACCTGGATGTCAAACACCAGGTGGAGCTGGTTGACTACCTGCGCGATTGGTGTGCCGATGGACAACACACCGTCGTCGGGGTACTGCACGACGTCAACCTGGCCCTGCATTTGAGCCACATGGTGCTGTTCATGAGCGAGGGGCGGATCGTTCGCTCCGGGGATTTCACGGAAATCGCCGACGCCGCGTTCCTTAACAGCATTTACGGTATGGACCTGTCCGGCTACATGCGCCAATCGTTGGCGCTGTGGCGGGATATACCTTGACCCCCTTGCGGATAGCTGGGATTATTGATATGCAGAATATCTTCATCAGCGAATTGCTCGACCCAGGCAGAATGCGGGCGTTCAACGGGAGTTACGGCATTGAACTGATCCGCTTTCCCATCTCGGACGAATTGAACAGCCAACAACAGGCGGAGGTGAAATAATGCTGTACCCAATCCTCTATTTGGAGATCAATCTTGCCTCTGTCATGCTGGTCCTTTTCATACGCTTTAAAACACTGGGCATATCCAAGATGGTCTCCCAGAGGACTTTCTCTTCTGCCATTGATGCTGAGGTTGTATTCTTCCTATCGGATACCATGGCGGTGCTGATTTCCTGCGGCTTGATCCCTGCCGGAAAGGCAGGTCTCCTTGCAGCCAAGAGTATATATTTCTTCTCCACGGCGCTCATGTGTTTTTTCTGGTTCATCTACTTTGAGCATTTGCAGGGATCACAATTCGTTGCCAACCGCAGGCTCGTCCTGTTATCCTCCTGCCTCGTTTGGATTATGGGTATTCTGCTCATCATCAACCTGTTCAAGGGCATACTTTTCTATGTTGACGATAGCGGCGTCTATCATCGCGGTCCCCTGTTTGTCATTCAGTATCTTCTCTCCTACACATATGTGTTCGCCGCTTGCGGACATGCTCTGGTAGGCTGTTTTCAGGAGAAGCGTCTGTCGCAGAGGCGCCTGCTCATCTCCCTGGCGCTGTTCCCCGTCGCGCCTGCCATAGCCGGCATCCTGCAATTCATCTATCCTGAATTGCCTGTCGCATGCATCACGCTGGCTGGAGCAACAATGATACTCTATCAGAACTGGTTGGATGAATTGATTTCAGTTGATCCTTTGACACGATTGAACAACCGAAAACAGCTGGTCTATCATTATGACCAATGGCAACGACGAGAGGACTCCGTCCCGCTGTATCTTATCCTGATTGACGCAAACAAGTTCAAACTAATCAATGATACCTATGGCCACGCGGAAGGGGATGCAGCGTTGGTGAAAATCGCTGATGCGCTTCGCATGGCCTGTCACGGTTTGCCACACCGCGCTAATATCGCCCGTTACGGTGGCGATGAATTTGTCGTGCTTGCCAGGGCAGAAAAGCCGGAGGAGGTCATCAGCCTTACAAATCGCATCCATGAATGTCTGGAAAAACTAAACCTTGGATCTCCTTATTCCCTCACCGTCAGCGTCGGTATTGCGAAGGCAGCGAAGGGTTTGGAATTGGAGAACCTGCTAAAGGAAGCAGACGCGATATTGTATCAGGATAAAAGGAGATGACCCGAAGCATACAGAATCCCGAATTTACCGGCGCAGGCACCCCTGACACGCTCCAACATGTATGAAAGGATGGAAGTAATTGCTAGTGCGTTGTAAGGCACTGTTCTGAAATGATTTGAGCATTCTGCTTGTCTGAATCTCCATATGCTGTGTTGTCGTCGGTCAACGATGCCCCGCGTCGCCTCCCTCCTCCGCCTTGCATATAAAGATTTATCCTGCGCATAATTCTTCAACTCATTTCTTCACAGCGCCTGAGAAGAATCCATCACCGCTGTGGAAACCAGGAAAGGATGTTATGAATGAAGCACAACCCGGATATCTATTTGTTATATGAATATATGGAAAAAATACCTTTAACCGTCAGGATGAAGGTCTGCCTTGATGCCCCTGTTGACTCGGCGCTCCTGACGGAAGCAGCGCAGGAAGCGATCGGGAGATTCCCGTATTTCAGCGTC
>ONJE01000065.1:9426-18633 GCA_900318045.1 uncultured Eubacteriales bacterium | reverse complement strand
TTCCGTCAGCCCTTCGGGCTGCCACCTTCCCCTGAAGGGGAAGGCTTCTGGATGCGGCAGCCGCCATTCCTGTTCCCTGTTCCCTGTTCCCTGTTTCCTGTTGACTGTTCCCTTTGCTCTACCCTTGGCGATTCCGCCAACGCCTCAATGAATAAGAATTTGTACTTTGTTCACACCCCGTTCAATTCTGTATGCTATCCTGTCTGCGTGAAAATATCGAGGTGATACTGATGCTGAAGACGAAGATTCTGCTGGTGGACGACGACCCGAACATCCGCCAGCTGGTCAACCTGTACCTGGCCAGGGAGGGCTTCGAGGTCGACATGGCCGAGCGGGGAGATGAAGCATTGAAGAAGGTGCTGGCCTCGCCGCCGAACCTGATGCTGTTGGACGTGATGTTGCCCGGCATGGACGGATGGCAGGTGCTGCGGGAGGTGCGCAAGACATCGAACGTGCCCATCATCATGCTCACGGCCAAGGACGAGACCTTTGATAAGGTGCTGGGGCTGGAGCTGGGCGCGGACGACTACATCGCCAAGCCCTTTGACATGAAGGAGCTGGTGGCCCGCATCAAGGCGGTCATCCGACGCTACCAGAGCCCGGAGCCCGCCGAGGCGAACAAGGCCTTGACCTTCCCCGGCCTGACGGTGAATATCAGTCAGTACACCGTCAACTACATGGGAAAGGAATTGGAAATGCCCCCCAAGGAGCTGGAGCTGCTGAACTTCCTGGCCAGTCACCCCAACCAGGTGTTCACCCGTGAACAGCTGCTGGAGCAGGTTTGGGGTTACGACTACTTCGGCGATTCCCGCACCGTGGACGTTCACGTCAAGCGCCTGCGGGAGAAGCTGACCGAGGGGGAAAAGCTGGGCTGGCAGATCAAGACCGTGTGGGGCGTTGGCTATAAGTTCGAGGTGAAATAGCATGCGCAGGAGCCTCTTCTGGCGCACCTACAGCGTGTTGCTGGCGGCGCTGCTGGCCACCATCGCCATATTTACCGGCGTGCTGGTCGCCTCCCGACGGCAGGCCATGCAGGAGAGCTATGAGTCCGAGGTGCGCCTGCAGGCCCGGGAAGTGGCGGACTACATGGCTAACCTGAACACCCTCAGCTATGTCCAGACAAACGCCACGATGCGCTACCTGATCCGCCGCAAGATCGCCAGCATCTACAACACCTACAACGCCGATATCTGGATCGTCAGCTACGATTCGGGCATGGCCTATGTGCAATACCTGGACAAATCCTGGAACACCACCCGCAGCCTCGCGACCGAGGCGGTGAAGGAACAGCTCTCCCAGATCAAGGAGGGCAATGAGATTCGCGTCACCGGCCTGTTCCCTGAGCTGGAGGACGGCGAGAAGATCGTGACCATCGGCGTGCCCTGGCTCTACGACGATGCAACCGTGGTGGGCGCGGTGCTGCTGCACATTCCCTCCGGCGCGCTGAAGGTGAGCCTGAAGAGCGTCGTATTGCAGATCCTGCCCCCGGCGCTGCTGGCGCTTGCGCTGGGTACGATACTGGCCTTTTTCCTGGCCCGCAGCCAGATCCGCCCCCTGAAGGAGATGTCCAGCGCGGTCAGCGAGTTCTCCAGGGGCGATCTGACCCGCCGGGTTGAGGTGCACTGCGGGGGCGAGCTGGAGGAGCTGGCCGACACCATCAATCGCATGGCCGAGGAGCTGTCCCGGCTGGAGGATTCCCGCCGCAGCTTCGTGGCCAACGTGTCCCACGAGCTGCGCTCGCCGATGACCTGTATGCGGGGTTACGTGCAGGCCATGCTGGACGGGGTCATCGCCCCGGAGGACATGCCCCGCTACCTGCAAATCGTGCTGGACGAAACCGACAGGCTGACCGAGCTGGTGCGGGATTTGCTGGACCTGTCCCGGCTGGAATCGGGCAAGTTCCCGCTGACGCTGGCTCCCTTTGACGCCAATGAGCTGATGCGCCGCAATCTGGTCAACTTCGAGCCCCGCATCAACGCCAAGGGCATCGGGGTGGAAGTGGCGCTTTGGGAGAGCCCGCTGTATGTGCTGGCCGACGCCAACCGCATCAACCAGGTGGTTTCCAACATCATAGACAACGCTGTCAAGTTCATGGACGGCGAGGGAAGCCGGCTGACCGTGCGCACCCGGCCCGAGGGGAAAAACGTGCGCTTCACCATCGCCAACAACGGGCCGAGGATCGCCGAGGCAGACCTGCCCTATATCTTCGAACGCTTCTACAAGGCTGACAAGGCCCATACCTCGGGCCAGGGCACCGGGCTGGGCCTGTCCATCTGCCAGCGCATCATGCAGCAGCACGATTCCGAGATCACCGTGCGTTCCGACGACCATGAGACCGCCTTTGAATTCTTGCTTCCGGCGACGGAAGCGCCGCAAAAACAGCCGGAAGCGGGTCAGGCTGCATGAGCTGGAATGCAGTGGCCTGGAGGCTGCCGCGATCAGGTCACAGCGCCCGTATTGAACAGGCGCGGGTTAAGTTCACATTACCTTTATTGGCAAACAGCCTGTGAGGATGTATAATAGGCTTGTAACGGCACGGCTGTGACCGACGAAAGAGAGGATATCGCCTATGAGACAGTTCAACATCTACGCGCGCTGCCTGGCCCTGCTGCTGGCCGCGTTGATGCTTACGGGTATGCTGGCGGCGGCTGAACCCGCGACCCAGAACGCGACGGAGGAGAATCCATCCTACGACATCGTGTATTCCAGCAACAACCCCATTCCCGAGATCGCCGAGCGGGTGCGCCCGGCCATCGTGCAGCTGAACACCAAGCAGGAGAGCTGGGACCCTGCGACCCGGGTAGCCAAGGTCAACGACCTTGGCGGCGGCTCGGCCTGCTACATCCGCAAAATCGAGGGCGAGGAGCCCGGCGGCTACATGCTGACCAACTACCACGTGGTCAAGGAGGCCGACGCCTACACCGCGCTGTGGCTGGACGGCACCGAGACGGACCTGGAGCTGGTGGGCTATGACGACGGCTCCGACATTGCGGTGCTGAAGTTCAAGGGCGAAGCCCCCGGCGGCGCGGAGCCCATTCCCATGGGCGATTCTGACGCGCTGCGCATCGGCGAGCTGGCCATCATCATCGGCAACCCCGGCACCGCGGACGAGGTGTTCTATGGCAGCGTCACCGCCGGTATCATCTCCGGTTTGGAGCGCGAGGGCGTGAACGCCGACAACTTCAGCCACAGCATCACCACCATACAGACTGACGCCCCCATTAACGGCGGCAACTCCGGCGGTGCGCTGCTGAACGCCAAGGGCGAGATGGTGGGCATCCCCACGCTGAAGTACATGACCATATTCGAGGGCCTGACCTTCTGCATCCCCATCAGCGTGGTCAAGGGATACATCGACCAGATCATAGACAACGGCAGCGTGGTGCGCCCCCGTATGGGCGTCACCGTGACCTCCATCGATGGCCCCGACGAGGCCATGAAGCGCTATCCGCCCTGCGGTGCCCAGGTGTACACTGTGGAGCCCGGTACCCCCGCGGATAAGGCGGGCCTGATGGAGAAGGACGTGATCACCGAGGCCAACGGCGCGCGGATCAAGTCCAGCCAGGATCTGGTGACCGCCGTGGATCGCTGCGGCGAAGGCCAGAGCATGGAGCTGACGGTGTACCGCTACAATTACGACGCGGACGGCAACGTTACAAGCGGCTACGAGGAGCTGCACCTGACGCTGGAATTGCAGATCATTGACTGATACTAATCTCAACCTAAACCTATACAATCATGCGGCATCTTTTCGGCCATACCGGCAAGTCCCTTGACTTGCCGCCAGCAAGCCTGCGGGCCTTCGCCTTGGTATGACGAAAAACCCGCTCGCATGCTTGCATACATTTAGATTGAGATTAGTATGATAAACGGCATTCATACAAAGGGGCCCGGCGCATATGCGCCGGGCCCCTTTGTATGCGAATTTTCTTTACAACTGTCCCGCCACCTTTGCGGCGAGGGCGGCGTTGTTGTACACCAGCCGGATGTTGCTGGCGAGGCTGTCGCCGCCGGTGATGTCCTTGATCTTTGCCAGCAGGAAGGGCGTGGTCTGCTTGCCCCTGATGCCCTGGGCGTTGGCTTCGGCCACGGCTTCGTCGATGGCCTTGTTGATCACGTCGGGATCCATGCTGTACTGTTCGGGGATTGGATTCGTCACCAGCATGCCGCCGCCCAGGTCCATCTCCAGCTTGGCGCGGAAGGCCGCTGCGACCTCCTCCGGGGTATCCAGCCGGTAATCCACGCCGAAGCCACTCTTGCGGGTGTAGAACGCGGGCAGCTCCTC
Organism: uncultured Eubacteriales bacterium; assembly: GCA_900318045.1. Classification (GTDB taxonomy): domain Bacteria; phylum Bacillota; class Clostridia; order Christensenellales; family Aristaeellaceae; genus UBA2862. The sequence continues at coordinate 14,348 of ONJE01000065.1, read as the reverse complement.
GGTGCCGTAGCCGATCACCGGCACGCCCTTGGTCTCCAGGTATTCCAGGGTCAGGCCCAGGTCCAGGATCGACTTGGCCCCGGCGCATACCACCAGTACGGGGGTGCGGGCCAGCTCCTCCAGGTCGGCGGAGATGTCCATGGTCACCTCGGCCCCGCGGTGCACGCCGCCGATGCCGCCGGTGGCGAACACCTTGATGCCCGCCATGGCCGCGATGATCATCGTGGTGGCCACGGTGGTGGCGCCGTCCTCGCCACGGGCAACCAGCACCGGCAGGTCGCGGCGGGAGGCCTTGGTCACGGCATAGCCCTTTTTGCCCAGGTATTCGATCTCATCCGCCGAGAGCCCGGCCTTCAGCTTGCCGCCAATGATGGCGATGGTTGCCGGCACCGCACCGTTCTGGCGTACGATTTGCTCCACGTTCATGGCCGTCTCCACGTTCTGGGGATAGGGCATGCCGTGGCTGATGATGGTGGATTCCAGCGCCACAACGGGTTTGCCTTCCGCCAGCGCGGCCTGGACCTCGGGCGAGATTTCAAGGTAGTTGTTCATATTCATAATCCTCCTGCTGTTATAATCTGCATCCTTCGCCGCACCGCTTCCTCCGACATCGCCGGGTTCACGGTTTCCCTGGATTCGACTGCCAGGGCTGCGGCAGCCATGCCCGCCCGGGCGGCTTCGAACAGGTCCAGTCCCCTGAGCCGGGCCCACACCAGCGCCGCGGTAAAGGCGTCGCCCGCGCCGGTGGCGTTGGTCATCTGTACCGGCATACCTGCCAGAAAGTGCGCATCAGTTCGGTTGGCGCAGCACACGCCCCGCTCGCCCAGGGTGATGCAGGCCCCCGCTGCCCCCATTTCCACCAGCTTGCGGGCGGCGGCCTCTGCGGTGGGCCGGTCGTGTACCGGCAGGCCCGTCAGGGCCTCAGCCTCCAGCGCGTTGGGCTTGATCACCTGAAGATTTGGCAGCGCAGGCAGCAGCCTGCGGGCCTTGGCGGCGGAGACGGCATCGGCGAACAGCGGCACACACAGGCGCTTCGCGAGAAAGGCGATGCTCTCCTCGGGCAGGTTGGCATCCAGGACCACGGCATCCATGGCGTTAAGCACGTCCACACGGTCGGCGAGGGCTTCGGGGGTCATGCGCAGGCAGATGTCCATGTCGTTTACGGCCAGCTGCATGTCGCCGTTGATATCGGCAATGAACAGGTAGGCGGAGCTGGCCGCACCCGCAAAGGTGAAGCACAGTCCGGTGTCCACACCCGCCCGGGCGCAGTCCATGCGCACGACATCGGCAAAGGCATCCGTGCCCAGCGGGGCCACCAGGTGGGTTTCGATGCCCAGCCGCGCCAGGTTGCAGGCGATGTTGCGCCCCACGCCTCCGGCGGACAGGATCACCCGTCCGGGGTTGGAATCCTGTAGGGCGATCCGACCCTGGGGAAACCCGCCGATGTCTATGTTCGCCGCGCCCACCACCGCACAGCGCAAATGAGAATCCATGTCCAGGCTCCTTTCGGTTGTATCTCACATTGTACAATATGCCTCTTCTATTATACCCCTTGACCCTTTCCGGCGCAAGAGCCTTGTGGCGGCGCGGGAACGGTCGAATGGGGTCGATTATTAAAATTTATCATAAAATATGTTGAAACCGGATCGGATTTGCGGTAAACTGTATATTACTACAATAATGGGAGTATGCTCGTCGGGGCGGTATATCCGGTCGAGCCATTCCACCATCATTGGGGGTATTTACGGAGATGTCCGAACGGATTACGGGCTGGATGCGCGCGTTGGCCATCGCGCTTGTGCTGATGGTGGCCTGCGCGACGGCACTGGCCGATTCGATAGAGGTCAAGCTGAACGCCTCGGCGAAGGTCTATTCGTCGCTGAACGCTTCCGCCCGAACCGTCAAGGCGCCCAAGGGGCTGTTGGTCAGTCTCAGGGCTTGCTCGAAGGGATGGGGCAGGGTCGTTTACAAGGGCAAGACGGGGTATATCCGCCTGAAGTACCTGGATCGCGTGAATCCGCTGAAGGCCTATGTCGCCAGCAGCGCCACGGTTTACAAGAATGCGTCGGCATCCCGGACGCTCACCACGGTGTCCACCGGCACACAGGTTTATGTGCTGGGCGTCGAGGGCAGCTATGTGCGCATCATGAATAAAGCCAAGAGCTGGAAAGGCTACATCCAATCCGGGGTATTGACCTCCAGCAAGCCCGCGTCTGCGAAGGGGGGAGCCGTGCCGGACCAGCTCGAAGCCACCGCTGAAGGGTGCGCCCTATTCTGATGACCCGAATCCACCGAAGAGCTTTGACTGCGCCGGCTATGTGGCTTTCTGCTACGGCGCGGCCTGGAAGGATATCCTGAAGGGCAGCGTCAAGGGCCAGGGCTATGACGAGCGGTTTGAGCGAATCGACGGAATCGGCAGCCTGAAGCGGGGCGACCTGGTGTGCTTCAACACCGTCGACGACAGTGACCTGTGCGACCATGTGGGCATCTATTTGGGCAAGGGCTATTTCCTGCACGCATCTTCCGTGGCGAAGAAGGTCATCGTCAGCCAGTTGAAGAGCGGCTACTACAACCGCGTGTTCAGTTGGGGCGTGAGGGTGTTCTCGTAAATCGCATTGATATTGATAAGGAAACCGGGGCTCAATTCCATCCGGAATTGAGCCCCGGTTTCATATTGCGATTTCCCCGGTGAACACTGCCTCGGCGGGGCCGGTCATGAACAGGTGACCGTTGGCGTTCCAGCGTATGACCAGCGTGCCCCCGGGCAGGTGGACGGGCGCTCGGCGGGGCAGCAGGCCCTGGCTCGCGCCCGCGGCCAGCACGGCGCAGGCTCCGGTTCCGCAGGCCAGCGTGGGTCCGTCGCCCCGCTCCCAGACGCGCACCCGGACGCCGTCGTCCTCGACGCGGCAGAATTCGATGTTGCAGCGGCGGGGGAAGACGGGGTGGCGCTCCAGCAGCGGACCCAGAGCGGCGAAGGTTTCATCGTCGGGGAACAGGTCGAAGGTGACGGCGTGCGGATTGCCCATGCCCACGCAGAAGAAGCGCAGGCTGTGCCCGGCTACATCAAGTGTGAAGGCGTTGGCCTCCGATGCCACCGGTATGCGGGCCGGTTCGAATGTGGGCGCGCCCATGTCCACGGTGACGCTTTGAACGGCGCCATCCGCGCCCGTTTCCATATCCAGCGCCAGGATTCCAGCCAGCGTCTCCACCCGCAGGCGAGTCTGCTTACACAGGCCGGTGTCGTAGAGAAACTTGCCCAGGCAGCGCAGGCCATTGCCGCACATCTCCGCCTCGCTGCCGTCGCTGTTCAGTATGCGCATGCGGGCGTCTGCCTGCCGGGAAGGCAGGGCCAGGATCAGCCCATCCGCGCCTATGCCGAAATGGCGGTTGCACAGGCGGGCAGCCAAAGCGCCGGGCTCCGGGATCTCCCCGGCGAAGCCATCCAGCATGATAAAGTCGTTGCCGATGCCGTGCATCTTGGTAAATTGCATGCTTTTACCGCTGCGTTGATTTCCCTTGACTTGGCTCCGGGGCCTGCCGGCCCGTTCTCGCTGAAAACTCTCCACTGGAGAGTTTTCCGGGCGCTCGAACCCAGCAAGCCAGCGTAAAATCGCCTTGAAATGCAGGCAAATCCACTCGAAATTGCATCTCCATGCATTTTGAAACACACTCTAACGTAAAAATCTGTATATGCAGGGTATTTAAAACGCCCATGATTGACAATGTAACCAAAGCTGTGATAGAATCCACTCGTTCGCCATTGGATGGCTGGAATCACATGCGACGCGCGTTGCGCGATTTGGAGGTATTGAATACGATGAAGAGAACGACGGCCCTGTTGATGGCCTTGGTGATGCTGCTGACCGGAGCGCTTGCCGCTGCTGAATCATATGGCTCGCAGCTGGAGCTTACGAAGATCAGGGTGTCGCTGCTTGGCAGCGAGAACAAGAATGTGGCGCGGCTGCATGGCATTGGACTGGTCGTGACCATTGGCAGCGCGGAAAATGTGCCGACGTTGCAGGCCTCGCTGCAATACGGCGACAACCAGCAGCTGGACGCCATTGCCCAGATCGTTGACAACCAGCTGGTGGCCTGCCTGGGCGGCGTCAACGGCACCTTCTACGCCGACCTGGACGCGCTGTTCGGCGAGGGACGGGGCAACATCGTTTCCAGCGCCATCGGCGGCGCGCTGCTGATGTTCGGCTCGAAACCGAAGATGATGCTGCAGATGGTATTGCCCATCAGCAAGAAGGGCGTATTCAGGAAGACGATCATGATCCCCGCCGACAAGTATCGGGCGTACATCGAGCCTCTGGTGCTGGCTTTGGAAAACACCGAGACCCTTCGCCAGGAAGATGAACAGGCGCTGCGGGACGTGCTGCCCAAGGGCGATGACGCCGTCAAGGTGAGCATTCGGTACAATCCCAATTCCGACACGCTGCGCATCCGGCTGACCCAGGACGGAAAGGGCATCTACATTCGCGGCACGATGAAGCTGACTTCCGAACCGATGGAGATGGTCAACATCAGCGCGGACGAGGTGCAGTACGATCTGTTGAACCTGGATGAGGCCGTGGTGGAGGAGATGAAGGGCGAGCTGGAATACATGGGCTTCAAGCTGGATTCCTTTGTCGAAAATTCCAACATGCGCAAGCTGGTTGGAGACGGGAAGTGAGGTAGCTTCGAAACATCATTTGTGCATGTTGCCTGACTGAATCCGCCATTGCTGCGTTGTCGTTGGTCAACGTAAGGCGGTAAGCCAGGCTATTTGCAGGATGCATATTATGCCAGGATCCTTCGCTGCGTTCAGGGTGACAACCGCGGGTAATACTAATCTCAACCTAAACCTATACAATCCTGCGGCGACTTTTCCGCCATACCGGCGTTGAAGTCCCTTGACTTGCCGCCAGCAAGCCTGCGGG
>ONJE01000065.1:0-9409 GCA_900318045.1 uncultured Eubacteriales bacterium | reverse complement strand
CTTGACTTGCAACCAGTAAGCCTGCGGTTTTTCGCCTTGAAATGCAACCTGATGGCCTCGAAACTGCATCTCCCGGCATTTAGAAACACACTCTAGTATAAAATGTCATCCTGAGCGCAGCGAAGGATGCTTTTGTTTGGACAGAAATAACATTGACATCTGTCAATGTTATTTGTTGGTGAAATCAGGTGGTTTTGCGTGACAACTTCACTGAAAAGGGGTATGATCAAACATGGCGAAGAAGCCTGCGCGACGCGCTGACCCCTTCCAAAACCGCTTTCACAGCGATACTTCATAGACAGGACAGGTGACAAAAATGGCAAAGGTAAACATCATTTCCGGTTTTCTGGGCGCCGGCAAGACGACATTGATCAAGAAGCTGCTGGAAGGCGCCTTTGAAGGCGAAAAGGTAGTGCTGCTGGAGAACGAATACGGCGAGGTGGGCATTGACGGCGGCTTCATGAAGGATACGGGCATCCAGATCACCGAGTTGAATTCCGGCTGCATCTGCTGCACGCTGGTGGGCGATTTCACCCAGGCCCTGGGTGACCTGATCGACACCTATCACCCCGACCGCATCATCATCGAGCCCTCGGGCGTGGGCAAGCTCTCCGATATCCGCCGGGTGGTGGACGACGTGGCCAAGACCCACGATGTCCAGCTGGCGGGCTGCGCCACCGTGGCCGACGTGGGCAAGTGCCGCATGTACGCCCACAACTTCGGCGAGTTCTTCATCGACCAGATCGAGAGTGCAGAGACCATCATTCTCAGCCGCACCCAGACCACCTCCCAGGACAGGATCGAAAAGTGTGTGGCCCTGCTGCGCGAGCACAATGCCAAGGCCCGCATCATCACCACCCCCTGGGACGAGCTGGACAGCAAGAAGATGCTGGAGACCATCGAGCATCCCACATTCCTGCTGACCGTGGATGACCTGCCAGAGGCCGACCATCACGACCATGAGCATCATCACGACCACGATCACGACCATGAGCATCATCATGATCATGACCACGATCACGACCATGAGCATCATCATGATCATGACCACGACCATGAGCATCATCATGATCATGACCACGATCACGACCATGAGCATCATCATGATCACGACCACGAACACGATCATGACCATGACCATGACCATGAACACGACCATGACCACGGTTGCAGCTGTGGTTGTGGGCATGACCATCACGGCCATCACCACGCCGACGAGGTGTTCGACAATATCGGCGTCGAGACGCCCAAGCACTTCGACGAGGCGGAGATTCGCAAGGCGCTGGAGACCCTGGACGACGGCAATGGCTTTGAATACGGCAACATACTGCGCGCCAAGGGCATACTGCCCACGAACGACGGCCGCTGGCTGCATTTCGACTATGTGCCCGGCGAGTACGACGTGCGCTACGGCGCGGCGGATTACACCGGCCGCCTGTGCGTGATCGGCTGCAAAATCAACCAGCCCGCCATCCGGGAACTGTTCGGCATCTGACAGGGAGAGTAATATGAACGTACCCGTATACATCGTCACCGGCTTCCTGGGCGCCGGCAAGACCAGGTTCATCACCGATATGCTGACCGACGAGGGCTTCAGCGAGGGTGAAAAGACGTTGCTGCTGTGCTGCGAGGAGGGGGAGGAGGAATATGACCCCGAGGCGCTGAAGAAGGGCAATGCGACGCTGGTGAACCTGGACGATCCCAAGCAGATCGCGGGCAAGCGCCTGATGCGCATGAACCGGGAACACCAACCCGAGCGGGTGATCATCGAATACAACGCCACCTGGCTGCTGCAAACGCTCTACAATGCCGAGAAGCCGGACAGCTGGGCGCTGGCGCAGATCATCGACCTGGTGGATGCCTCCACCTTCGAGATGTACCTGAAGAACATGCGCAAGTACATGGCGGACGGCCTGAAGGAGGCCGACCTGGTCATATTCAACCGCTGCGACGAGAACAGCCGCAAGAGTCCCTGGCGGCGGGCGGTGAAGGGCCTGAACAGCGGCACCCGCGTTTTCTTTGAGAACCTGGACGGCACCACCGACGACGGCGTGGCCGACGAGGATCTGCCTTACGACGTGAAGGCCGATCCCGTGACCATCGGCGACGAGGACTTCGGCACCTTCTACCTGGACGCGCTGGAGCATCCGGACCGCTATGACGGCAAACGTATCCATGCCCGCGGGCGGGCCTTCCGCATGGAGGACATGCCCAAGAACTGCTATGTGTTCGGCCGCCATGTGATGACCTGCTGCGCCGAGGACATCGGGGGCATCGGCTTCCTGTGCCAGTTCAAAAACGAGCCGCCCAGGACCAACGACTGGATCTTCCTGGACGCGAAGGTGGAGAAGAGCTTCAGCCCCCTGCACAACACCGACGCGATCATACTGATCGAGGAGAAGGTATCGCCCGCGACCCCGCCCAAGGAGGAACTGGTGTACTTTAACTGAGTTCCTGAAATGGAGTTTCAGTTTTTTGTCAGTAAAGTCTATCTACTTGTAGTACAATATGAGTGCCATGAAGTTTAGCCAGCTGCTTCATGGCATTCTCTTTTGGAGCGCCGAGATTCACTTCTTGGCGCTCCTTATTTCCTTAAGGAAATACCGCACAATATGGGTGGCAGCCTGGCGGGTTACAGCTCAGCGTCCCTGATAAACTCCCTCAGTCTGGCCTGACGGCCAGCCAGCCCCCTCAGGGAGGGGGCCTGAATGGGAGCTTGTAAGGCGCATGCAATGATATGCTTGCCGACCATGCCGCCACGGCACTGTGTAGATATTATTCAAATTCGATAAAATTTGACAAAAATATGAAGTGTGGTATTGATTTTGTCGAAAACCTGTGGTAAAATATATCACACGTTATTCAGGGGGTGTGTGTTATGAATCGCAGGTTTATCTCTTTGGCACTGGTGGTTGCGCTGCTGGTGGCCATGGCTATCGTACCGGCGGGTGCTTCGGCGGCCACGAAGGTCAAAATTCTCAAAGTGACGGTGGATGGCGCGCGGGTGCGCTCGGGCCCGTCTTCCAATTATGACGTCAAAACCAGCCTCAAAAAGGGCAGCAAGGTTATTTATCTCGGCAAGACCAAGAATTCATTTGCGCATATCCGCACTTCCGGCGGTACGGAAGGCTATATATACAAAGGCTTTCTGAAGAACTATGGCAGCTGCTACAAGAGCCAGATCTACTACAGCAAGAAGAGCGGGCTGGCGGTGTACAAGAAGGCCAGCACCAGCAGCAGCAAGGTCACCAAGCTCAAGAAGCACCAGCACGTGATCCTGTACCAGGTCAAGGGCAATTGGGCCTACATCAAGACGCTGGGCGGCAAGGGCGGCTATTGCAAGGCCAGCAGCCTGTCGAAGGCGTTCTGATAACAAACGGTGCATCAATAAATGCAGGGGACATCCGACCGGATGTCCCCTGCATTTATTGATGCGCGTTATTCGATCAGCATCGCGTCGCCGAAGGAGAAGAAGCGGTATTCGTTCTCCACGGCGGTCTTGTACGCCTCCAGTATGCGTTCACGGTCCCAAAGGGCCGAAACCAGCATGATCAGCGTGCTCCCGGGCAGGTGGAAATTGGTGATCAGCGCGTCCACCAATTGGAAGCGGTAGCCGGGCTTGATGAATATGTTGGTGTCGCCCCGCTTTGAGACCAACTTGCCGCCCTCCGCGGCGGATTCCAGCGTGCGCACGCTGGTGGTGCCCACGGCGATGATCCGCCCGCCCCGTGCCCGGGCGGCGTTGACGCGGTCGGCAGCCTCCCGGGTGACCTCGAAGTACTCCGAGTGCATCTCGTGTTCTTCGATGTTTTCCACCTTTACCGGTCGGAAGGTGCCCAGGCCGACGTGCAGCAGTACCGGCACGATGTCCACGCCCTTGGCCCGGATGCGATCCATCAGCCCGGGTGTGAAGTGCAGCCCTGCCGTGGGGGCTGCAGCGCTGCCGTCCTGTTTGGCGTACACCGTCTGGTAGCGGTCCCGGTCCTGTAGCTTTTCGTGGATGTAGGGGGGCAGGGGCATCTCGCCCAGGGCGTCCAGGGCGGCTTCAAAGCTGCCATCGCACTCGAATTCCACGATGCGCCCGCCCACGTCGGTGGTCTCCAGCACGCGGCATTTCAATCGCCCGTCGCCGAAGAGCACCTCGGCTCCTGGCTTCAGCTTTTTGCCGGGGCGCACCAGCGTCTCCCAGCGCTTGGGACCCAGCTGCTTCAAAAGCAGCACCTCCACCGCGCCGCCGGTGGGCCGCTCCCCGTACAGCCGCGCCGGTATGACCTTCGTCTCGTTGATCACCAGGCAGTCGCCGGGGTTCAGGTAGTCAATGATGTCATAGAAGTGCCGGTGCTCGATGGCGCCGGTGTCCCGATGGATCACCATCAGGCGACTGTGGTCCCGGGGTTCCACCGGCGTTTGGGCGATGCGCGCCTCGGGCAGGTCGTACATAAAATCGGATAGCTTCATATCACAGCGCCGCCTTGATCTTTTCGATCATACCGGCATACTCGGCGTCGGTCAGGGTCACGCGGCCGGGGTTCATGGCGAACACTTCGCCCCACTCGAACTCGCCCTCGTACTTTGGTACCAGATGGTAGTGCAGGTGCACGCCCTTGTCGTTGTACGCGCCGTAGTTGATCCTGCCGGGGTGGAAGGCGGCCTTCAATGCGCGGGTGACATGGGCTACGTCGGCGAAGAAGGCGTTGCGCTCTTCGTCGCTCAGGTCGGTGATGCAGCCGACATGGTCCTTGTTGGCCAGTATGACGCGGCCAGGATGGCTCTGCTCCTTGAACAGGTACAGGCGGGTCTGGGTGAGGTCGCAGATGTAGATGCCAAACTTTGCCAAAGGTTCGCCATGCACGCAGTAGGCGCAGTTGGGGTCCTTGTTCATGAATGTGTACCTCGCTTTCAATTATATATCCATCCGCGTCTGGCCGTCGCTGCCGCCTGTTGATGTCGGCCTGGGCATCCGCAGACCCATGTGGTCGTAGGCGGCCTGGGTGCAGACGCGACCCCGGGGGGTGCGCATCAAAAAGCCCAGCTGGAGAAGGTAGGGTTCGTATACATCCTCGATGGTACTGGCGTCCTCGCCGGTGCTCGCGGCCAGGGTGTCCAACCCCACAGGGCCGCCGCCGAACTTCTCCATCATCGTGGTCAGCATGGTGCGGTCGATGTGGTCCAGGCCGAGCTCGTCCACTTCCAGCATGTTCAGGGCTTCGCGGGCGATGTCCACATCGATCTTGCCGTCGCCCTTCACCTGGGCGAAGTCCCGCACCCGGCGGATCAGCCGATTGGCGATGCGGGGCGTGCCGCGGCTGCGGCTGGCGATCTCCAGCGCGCCGTCGTGGTCGCAGTCGATCTTCAGGATGTTCGCGGAGCGCCGCACGATCACGGCCAGTTGCTCTGGCTGGTACAGCTCCAGGCGGAAGGTGATGCCGAAGCGATCCCGCAGGGGGCTTGTGAGCATACCCGCCCGGGTGGTGGCGCCGATCAACGTGAACTTGGGCAAATCGAGGCGGATCGACCGGGCCGAGGGCCCCTTGCCGATCATGATGTCCAGGGCGTAGTCCTCCATGGCGGGGTACAGCACCTCCTCCACCTGGTGGCTGAGGCGGTGGATCTCGTCGATAAACAGCACGTCGCCGGCGTTCAGGTTGGTCAGTATCGACGCCAGGTCCCCGGCCCGCTCAATGGCCGGCCCGCTGGTGACGCGGATGTTGTGGCCCATCTCTGCGGCGATGATGCCCGCCAGCGTGGTCTTGCCCAGCCCGGGGGGGCCGTAGAGCAGTATGTGGTCCAGCGGCTCATGGCGGCTGATAGCGGCCTGCATGTAGACCGTCAGGCTCTGCTTCAGCTTGTCCTGGCCGAAATATTCGCTCAGCGAATGGGGGCGCAGCGAAAGCTCGGCGTCGTCCTCGTCCTCGCGGTAGCCGGTGGTGATGATGCGTTCCTCGTCGTTCATGGGGGGAAACGACCTCCTTTGGGAGTGGGGTTGGGGGAGATGGGCCATGCAACGGCGGCGTTTACACCGCCATTGTGGCGGCCACGAGGCCGTCGCTGCATTGTGCGGCGCTCATTTTCAGGAATAGTTGCGTCGAAGACTCCTTACCTCCGTCGGCTCACGATGCCCCGAACAAATTCGGTGAACGTCCGCACCCGCAGCAGCAGGCAGCAGACGGCATAGGCGGCCAGCGAGGCGCCTGCACAGAGGGCCAGCCGGATGAACACCCGGCCGGTGCCCATGGCTTCGGGCAGTGTCCGGTTCAGCAGCACGCATACCGCCGCGCCCATCAGGGTGGCGGCGATGATCTTTATAAGGTCGGGCAGTATGTGCCTGAAGCCCAGGTAGCCGAAGCGCTTCTTCAGCGCCAGCAGCAGTATCACCATGCCGCTGGCCCCGGCGATGGAGGTGGCCAGCGCCAGGCCGTTCGCCCCCAGGAAGATCCGCAGGATCAGGTTCAGCGTGATGTTCAGCCCCACCACCACGCAGGAGACCCAGAAGGGGGTGGTGGTGTCCTGGATGGCGTGGAATACCCGGTTCAAAAAGTCCCTCATGCCGAAGGCGGGCACGCCCACCACGTAGCACATCAGTATGCCCGCGGTGACCTCCACCGAGTGCATGTCGAAGCGCCCGCGCATGTAGGCAAACTTGATCACGTCGACGCGCAGCACAACGGCGATGGCCACGACGGGCAGCGCCATCAGGGCGATTACCAGCACGCAGCGGCGCAACACCTCCAGCATGCCCTTTTTGTCATTCGCGGCGGCCATGCGGCTCATCTTCGAAAACATGACCGTGGTCAGCGGCATCATCAACACGCCCAGAAGGAACATGATCAGCCGGAAGGCGTAGTTCATCGACGAGATGTCGCCGGGGTTCAGCCCCGAGGCCAGCGCGTGGTCGATCATGTGGTTCAGCTCGCTGATGCCCATGGACAGCATCGCCGGCCCGGCCAGCACCAGCAGCCGGTGGAAGCGCTTATCCGAAAAGTCCAGTACCGGTGTGTAGTGGAACCAACCCCGCAGGAAGGGGATGAGGATAAGCGTTTGCAGTATGTTGGCGGTGAACACGCCCCAGCCCACCACGCTGATGCCGTATTTCTCAGAGAACAGCACCACGGCAAGTATGATACAGGCGTTCAGCGGAAAGCCGGTCAGTTGGGCGGCAATGTAATGCTCCGCCGCGTTCAGCAGGGTCGCAAGGCCTATGGAGGTGATGTCGAACACCAGCGTCAGCAGCATCGTGCGCATCAGATACACCGTCAGGTCGGTCTTGCCCGGGTCGAAGCCCACGTAGATCAGCCGCACCATGGGCCGCGCCAGCACGACGAACAGCGCCGAGATTACCAAAGCCGCCAGCGCGAACAGGTTCAGCGCGTTGCTGGCGAAGTGGTTGGCCTGCTTCAGGCTGTGCTGCTCCCGCTCCTGCACATACAGCGGAATCAGCGTGGCCGAGATGCAGGAGTTGAACAGCACCGCCGGCAGGAAAAACAGGCTGTAGGCCGACACATAGGCGTCGTTGGCCATGCCCGTGCCGAAGTAGTTGGCGAGAATCATGTCCCGCACGAAGCCGAATATCTTGCTGAGTATAATGACGCCGGTGACCAGCATCGTCGCCTTGAATGCCCGTTGCGTTCGAGCCAAAGCCATGACCTCCCGAATAAATTTCCATTCTAAGTATATCATGGCCGGGTTAAGATGATATGTTTTGAAAAGACAAAAAATCTGATTTATCGGGCAGGGCCCGATAAATCAGATTTTCCCTTTATTCGTGACCATTCTGTCAGGTAAAAATCTGATTTGGCGAGGAGAGGAGGGAACAGGGAACAGGGAACAGGAATGGCGGCTGCCGCGTGGATTATGAAAACGTACACGCTGCAGAGGCGACGCCCTTTTCAAATGAATCGCTGCCACTTCCAGCCTTGGCAATATATACTTTATGCCAAGGAATCATTTCTCTGCCTTTCTCAACTTGATTACAAGAAACATATGCCGTTGTACCACGCACTTGACGGTCATTTCCACTGACATATATAATCAAGTCGCTACTATCATGCTTCTTTGGGTTTCCCTTAAATGTATTCGGAAAACCAAAGGGCAACCTTGTACTTACCAATTCTGCAATGCTTGGGGTTGGAGTGCTTTGAACCTTATGAAGTATCGTGATTGCTTCATTATATCTTATAAACGTATCACAGCCTTTTTCAAGCAACGGTCTGGTTACAGGTCCAAAGACTTCGTTTCCTTTATGAGAAAACACCTGACAATTCCCCCTGTTGTCTCTATTCCAGAGGAAAAAGAAACACCACCTTTTATCTGAACACCAGAAAAACAATCAGATGCTTCAGGAAAATCATGAATGATTCGTATTCTATTATCGTGCAACATTTCGTCACGGAATTCATCCAGTCCTTTTCCACCGGTAAACCATCGCGACGGCGTTATCATAATGACGAATCGAGGATTCAGTTTTTTTGCGCTTTGTATAAACAATTGATAGATTGGTCGTGCGCTTGCACCGTTGCCGCCCCCATCACTCAACTGATAAGGCGGATTCCCTATAATCACATCTATCTCTCTTGCAGATTTGATACAATAAAACGATGAACCCCTTTGAACCCTCCCCCAACGTGTGATTGTTTAGGAGAGTCCAAAGGGGTTCGTTGTTCAATGCTATGTCGTTAGACCGCTGTAATAATCTCTGTAAGCCAATTGCGGATGTCATTCTTTTTGTCGTTGAATACAACGACGTTCTTCAGTTTCCCGTTGTAGCGCACATTGGTCATGTCAGCATACACGACTTTGCTATTGCATATTGCATGTCTGGTTTTCCGATATCTGCGTCAGAAAGCCTCGCCGTACCCCGGTACGGCTGCGTTTTCTTCCTTGATCTCGAAAAACCATCCTGCGCAATCTGCATAGTTAATTTCGTGACAGTTCCTTAAGGCATACACAGTGCTCCTGAGCGGAGTACTTTTGGGGGTCGGAGCGAAGGAGCCCTGTGTATGCAGAGAGGCTGGCCGGGGAGTGACTTGTAACACTGATCCTTCTCTACTGGGTTCCTCTTATTCACGGTCAAACCGGATATGCTTGATGACGCGTCGTGCCTGCACGTAAAGAAAAAGAGCTGGCCGTGTAGAAGCCAGCTCTTTTTCTTATTAAGTTCTCAATATGATATGTTCAGATGAGACAGTGCCTTACCAAAGCCTGCCTGTATCAGGGGTTCTGCTCGCGTGCGGCCATTATATCTGCGATATCTGAAATATCGGGGGTAAAGTACTTGTCCATAAACTGGTAGTAGTCGACCAGGGGAGCCACTGCCTTGTACTGGTCAGCCAGAATGCCCTGTTCGATATGAATGTCTCCAGGCCCTGCGATGACCAGAACGTTCGGGTCGTCGGCCGAGTACGCCTTCCAT
>ONJE01000313.1 GCA_900318045.1 uncultured Eubacteriales bacterium | reverse complement strand
CCGCCCCCGATACCCCCGGCAAATTAGCCCAAATGCCTCCCCTGAAAGGGGAGGTGGCGCGCAGCGCCGGAGGGGTTCTCTCAGCTCGACAAATCAGAAGTTACCTGACAGTAATAGTTACGTTTCAGGAACTACCGCACAATATATCAGGTTTTCCCCAGGTATTCCCTGACCGCCTCGAGCCTTTTCAACCCCTGTTCCCTGCCGAGCTGATACACCCGCTCCAGCTCGGCAGGGTTGTTTTCAGTTCGGGAGATGCCAAGGCTCTCCTTCGGGCGAATGACCAGCAGCGTTCCCGCCGCCTCACGCTCGTCGATCTTGTCCATCTGGGCGTTATAACGCTCGTGACGATGGGCCATTGCCTCCGCGACAGCGGGATATTTCCGCAGGCCCAGCCTGAAGGCCGCCATGCCCTTCGTGGGCTTCTTTCGATACCCCTTCGGCTGGGTCAGCACCGCCACGTTGCGGTCGTAGCCCAGCTTTTCCATGTATTCAAACGGCACCGCGTCAACGATACCGCCGTCCAGCAGCAGCCTGTCGCCGATTTTCACCGGCCGCGACACCAGCGGCATGGAGGCCGAGGCCTGCATCCAAAGGATGTCCCCGTCATCGCCGTCGTCCAGGCGATGGTAGACGGCCTGAGCGGTCATGACGTCTGTCGCGCCCACGTAAAAGGCCATCGGGTTCTCGCGGAAGGCCGCGCGGTCGAAGGGGTCCAGCACGTCCGGAATCTCCCGATAGCAGAAGTCCACGCCGTACAGATCGCCGGTTTTGACGAGCGAGCGAACGCTGCAATACCGCGGATCACGGCCATAGCGCTTGTTGTAGCGAATCGCGCGGCCCGCCTGGCGGGATTTGAAGTTGCAGCCGAAGACCGCCCCGGCGGAGATGCCCGCCGCGCCGTCAAATTCGATGCCCTTTTCCAAAAACACATCGGTCACGCCGCAGGTAAACATGCCCCGCATCGCGCCGCCCTCCAGGATAAGTCCGGTCTTCATCTTTGGTGTCTCCCATCTGTTTCGGGCAGTCAAGGTTTTTGCATGTCGAAGATGGCCGAAATTCAGCCGCCCGACGGGGATGAGCGTTTTAGAGGTGCCCAACTGTTGCCATTGTGGACGTGCGGCAGGTTGCCGCCGCTGTGGTCACACCGCACAGGCGGCACGCACCGGCAGGCGCAGTGTGAAAGCACTGCCCTGTCCGCGCTGGGAGCGGACCGTCAGATCGCCGCCCATGGCTCGGGCCAGGCGCAGCGCGATGGGCAGGCCGTAGCCGTGTCCGCCGTCGCTCTCGCCCCGCAGGAATACATAGGGCAGGCGCTCCGGGGCGATGCCCGCGCCGTCATCCGCCACGCATATTTCTGCAAAGTCCCCCATCGCCTGCCAGCTGACGCGCACCTGACCGCCCCGGGGCGTAAAGCGCAGCGCATTGGAGATCAGGTTCAGCAGCACCCGGGAGAGCATATCCTCGTCCAGGGCCATGTGCAACGACGCCACGTTGCCGGCCCAACTGAGCCGCACCCCGGCCTGCTCGGCAAAGGGCTGACACCTCAGGCACAGCTGCCTGACGCAGGTTGCCAGATCGGCGTTTACCGGGCGAGGGCGCTCCTGCCTGCAGGCCCTGTCGCAGCGCTCCAGCGCGCCCTCCAGCATCCGGCACATGTGCTCTACCGACTGCATCAGTATGTCGGCATACGCGTCGGCGTCCAGCGTCGGGTCCTCCCGGGACAGCTTCAGCATCTGGGCGCTGGAATAGATCAGCTGCAACGGCATGCGCAGGTCGTGGGCCATTTCGACACTGTCCATATCCATGATATCACCTTCCATATTTATGTGGCGTTTTATATGCGCGGAAGGCTGTCGTTATTCCAGATTACGGCATTTTTCGCGGAAATGGACCGGTAAAACCTGATCTGTCGCTCCGCGACAAATCCGGTTTTATCCCAGGCTCTTCAATGCCATAAAGATCAGTTCGTCGCTCTTTTGGGTCTGTCCGGCGAACCTTGAGACGGCCTTCGCAGCCTCGGAAGCGCTGTAGCCCAGGGCTACAAGCGCGGCCACGGCTTCGGCCTCGGGGCCGCCTGCGGCGCTCCTGGGCGATATCGCCGCGGCGGTGCCGGTAAGCTGGCTGTCCTCCACCTTGTCCTTCAGTTCCAGCACCAGGCGCTGGGCGGTCTTCTTGCCGATGCCCGGCACCCGGGTCAGGGCGTGTGCGTCTCCCGCCACCAGCGCCAGGGACAGGTCCCGCACGCTCATGGACGACAGGATTTGCAGCGCCGTGCGACTGCCGACGCCGCTGACGCCCTTCAGGCGCTCGTACATGCGCTTTTCCTCCCGGCTGTAAAAGCCGAACAGCTCCATGGCGTCCTCGCGCACGTTCAGCACGCTGTACAATTTCATTCGCTCCCCCACCGCCGGCGCCATGGACAGGGTCGCCCCGCTGACAAACAGCAGGTAGCCCACGCCATTCACGTCCAGCACGATGGAATCCGCATTCTTCTCCGCGACAATGCCGTCAAAATGGGCAAACAATGATAATCACTCCGTTCCGGTTGACTGTGGACAGGCGAGCGGGAGATCGGGCACATTTCATTTCCCATTTCCCATTCCCCCTTCCCCATTCCTCATTTGATCTTGAACATCTTCTTCATGTTCATGGAATTGGCGTGGGTCAGCGCCACGGCCAGGGCGTCCGCCGCGTCGTCGGGGCGGGCGATGTCCTTCATGTTCAGCAGCATCTTCACCATCTGCTGCACCTGGTGCTTGTCCGCGCCGCCGTAGCCGGTCACGGCCTGCTTGATCTGCATGGGGGTGTATTCATACAGGTTGTCGGTGCGCTGCACCACGGCCACCAGGGCCACGCCGCGGGCGGCGCTGACCGCCATGCCGGTGGTAATATTTTTTGAGAAAAACAGCTCCTCAAAGGCCACATCGTCGGGCTGGTAGATATCCATCAGCTGATTCATGCCCTGGAAAATAGCCCGCAGGCGCTGGGGCATGGGCTGGCCCGCCGGGGTGGTCAGCGTGCCGAACTGGATCATCCGCCGCTTGTTGTTGTCCGCTTCGATCACCCCATAGCCCAGCGTGGCCAGGCCGGGGTCGATGCCGAGTATGATCATAGTGCCTCCCTCGATGATTAATCCGACCCCCATCTTATCATAAAGGCTCAAAAAAAGCAAATAGCGACAGCGGCGAATCTCCGCCACTGTCGCTATGATCTATAGCAGTAACTGTTCAGTCGCATACAAATTCTGATTTGGCAGGGAGAGGCGCAGGGATTAGGGAATAGGGATTAGGGATTAGAAATAGCGGCTGACGCGACCAAAAGCCTTCCCCTTCAGGGGGGCCGTAGGCCCTAGCGAGCCTGCGAGCGTCAGGTGGGCCGGCCGCAAGGCCGGGTCGGAAGAGGTCGGTCCCCC
>ONJE01000010.1 GCA_900318045.1 uncultured Eubacteriales bacterium | reverse complement strand
TAAGTCAAGGGAAATCAACGCAGAAATGCAGGCAAAGACGCCGTAACTGCAACGGAGTTTCCAGCCAATTGCGCTTCAGGCATTTTAGAAACACACTCTTGCACCTTCAAACCGGATCCATCGGGCTGTGGGAGTCCCGTCCCCATGCCGGGGGCGGCGTTCCGCTCAGCGGAACTGGGCGTACAGCCGCTGGCTGGTCTTATGGGTCTTGCCGTCTTCGGTGGTGAAGCCGGACAGCTCCACCCGGGCATAGACCGCCTTGTCGAAATAGGTCACCACCTGCTCGGTGCCGTCGCTGAAGGTCACGCTGTAGCCCTCGGACAGCGGCATGATGGCCAGGTCGTTTTCGCCGGATTCGATCTCCCGCGAGACGCTGTGCTCGGTCCAGTTCTCGGTGCGCTTGCGCTTGGTGCTGCTGTTGCGCGTACCGTAGAAGGTGCCCATGGACGTCTTTGAGCTGTTTCACTGGTACAGCTTGAAGGTATAGCCGGTGATGCGCTGCCGCCCGGTGTTCTTGACGTGGATCATCAGGAAGCCCAGCGTGGGCTCCCATTCCAGCTGGTACAGCAGCGCGTCGCTGTCCTTGGTGGCCTCGTAGACGGCGTAGTGGTCCTCCAGGTATGCCAGCGTCTCGTCGTCGGCGATGCCGGTTTCCTCCAGCCCCGCGTCCGCCTGCACCTGCTTGACGGCCTTCTCCGTCTTGCCGCCGAAGTCGCCGTCGGCGCCGTCCATCAGGTAGTTGTGCTCGATCAGCTTCACCTGCAGCGCCGCCACCTCGTCGCCCTTGTCGCCCCGCTTCAGGGGCTCCGCAAGCGCCACGCAGCCCAGCAGCAGCGCCAGGCACACCAGCCCAACCAGTATCCGCTTCATCCAAATCCCCTCCATCCAAGATATTAAATAGAAGTGAATATAAAATACACCTTTATTTTACCATAGAATAATAATTATGGCAAGGGGGAAATTCCGGCTTGGCCACGGCTCACGCATGAATGCGTGAGCCTGTCGCGAAAAACCTGAGGATTTTCCGCGAGAAGAGAGGGAACGCGGAAATTCGCGCCTGACGACACGAATTGTAATTCATGCGTTGGCCGTGCCGGCTTGGCGGGCGGGCCGGCGATTGCGCCTGCAGGGCGATCAACTTCTTTAAAACATAACCTGTACAACATAGAATTAATTTGATTTGTCCCGCCGCATGGGGTATAATAAAAAAGCTGTGTGGCGGGATATTTCTGTGCATTTTTGCCGGAAGGGCACGGGAATGGCAAAGACCCGGCGACAGCGAAGAATGGGATGAACCGGAAGGTTGCGGCGTTGAACCCTATCGAGCCGGTAATTTCCGGGGACTATGTCCGACGATCGGACGACGGAGCTCATGCCCGTCGAATGAAAAAACAATAGAACACGCCCGGCAGCGTGTGCACGGCCCCCAAAAGGGGTATGAGTTCAACAGGAGGAAAGAACATGGCAAACCAGAAGATCCGCATCAAGCTCAAAGCCTATGAGCATTCGATCATCGACCAGAGCGCAGAGCGCATTGTCGAGACCGCGAAGCGCACCGGCTCCCAGGTCTCCGGCCCGATCCCCCTTCCCACCGAGAAGGAAATCGTGACCATACTGCGTTCCCCCCACAAGCACAAGGATTCCCGCGAGCAGTTCGAAATGAGGACGCACAAGCGCCTGATCGACATCCTGCGGCCCACCCCCCAGACGGTAGACGCTCTGACCAAGCTGGATCTGCCGGCGGGCGTTGAAATCGAGATCAAGCTGTAAGAGACAGGTTCTCGCGGCAAAGGGTGGACGGACGCGCTCACCGGGGCCGATCCTGCGTTGCGGCGCGGCTGATCGTCCGGTTGAAGCCCGGAGCCATACGGCTTATCTAATAGAAGGGTCGAAAGACCCGGAAGGGCAAACTGCAAGGCGGTTTGTTACTAAGTAGAGAGGTGTAACCATGAAAAAGGCAATTCTCCAGAAGACCGACGGCTACGAAGCGGTACAGGTCGGTTTCGACGAGCTCAGCGAACAGCGGGCCAAGAAACTGCTCAACAAGCCCGAGCAAGGTCACTTTGCCAAGGCTGGCGTGAAGCCCGCCCGGCACCTGCGCGAGTTCCGCTTTGAGGACATCAGCGGCTACAGCGTGGGCGATACCATCAAGTGCGACGTGTTCACCGAGGGCGACAGGATCGACGTCATCGGCACCAGCAAGGGTCACGGCTACAGCGGCGTCATCCAGCGCTGGAACCAGCACACCGGCCCCATGGCGCACGGTTCCAAGTACCATCGCGGCGTGGGCTCCATGGGCGCGAACTCTGACCCCTCCCGCGTGTTCAAGAACAAGCACATGCCCGGCCAGTACGGCGGCGATCGCGTCACCGTGCAGAACCTTGAGATCGTCAAGGTGGACGCCGAGCGCAACCTGCTCATGATCAAGGGCGCTATCCCCGGTGCCAACGGCAGCCTCGTGATGGTGCGCGACGCGGTCAAGGGTTAATAGGAGGACGCAATCATGGCAAACGTAAAGGTATTCAACATGCAGGGCGCCGCAGTCGGTGAGATCGCCCTCTCCGACGAGGTTTTCGGCGTCGAGCCCCACATTCCCGCGATGCACGCGGTGGTGCGCGCCTACATGAATGCGCAGCGCCAGGGCACCCAGTCCGCCCTCACCCGCACCGAGGTGCGCGGCGGCGGCCGTAAGATTTATCGCCAGAAGGGCACCGGCAACGCGCGCCATCATGGCCGCAGGGCGCCCCAGTTCACCCACGGCGGCGTTGTGTTCGCCCCCAAGCCCCGCGACTATCGCATCAGCGTGCCCCGCAAGGTGCGCAGGCTGGCGATGAAGAGCGCGCTGTCCAGCAAGGTGGCCGAGCAGCAGATCATCGTGGTCGACAGCATCAAGCTGGCCGAGGCCGAGGCCAAGACCAAGAACGTCGTCAAGATGCTCAAGGCCCTGGGCGCCGACAAGAAGGCGCTGATCGTAACCAAGGACGCCGAGCCCATGGTCGTGCGCGCCGCGGGCAACATTCAGGGCGTAAAGACCACCTTCGTGGGCAGCCTGAATGTGGTGGACATCCTGAACTGCGACAAGTTCATCATTTCCCAGGACGCCGTGAAGCTGGTTGAGGAGGTTTATGCAGAATGAAGAGCGCATATGACATCATCAAAAAGCCGGTCCTGACCGAAAAATCCTACCAGGACATGGCCGATAAGAAGTTCACCTTCCAGGTGGACATCCGCGCCAACAAGACCGAGATCAAGCAGGCCCTCGAGAGCATCTTCGAAGGCGTGAAGGTCGAATCCGTCAACACCATGCGCACGATCGGCAAGGTCAAGCGCCAGGGCCGCACCTCCGGCCGCACCCCCGAGGTCAAGAAGGCCATCGTCACCCTGAAGAAGGATTCCAAGCCGATTCCGTTCTTCGAGGGCATGGCTGAAGAGGAATAAGAGGAACGACCTCTTGTGTCAGCCGCTTCGCGGCTGCCGCCTTTCCCCGAAGGGGGAAGGCCGATAAGGGGGAAACCCTTTGAAGCCTGAATAAGGGCTTCCACAAAGGTCAGGCCCGCCGATAAAGGGTCAATGAAAGAAAGGGAGAAACAAGACAATGGCAATCCGAGTGTACAAGCCGACCTCGCCCGCAAGGCGCTTTATGTCGGTTTTGACCTTCGAAGAGGTCACCAAGAAGACGCCCGAGCGCTCCCTGGTCACCGACCTGCGCCATCGCGCCGGCCGCAACAACCAGGGCAAGATCACCGTTCGCCACCAGGGCGGCGGCGCGCGTCGCAAGTATCGCATCATCGACTTCAAGCGCCAGAAGGACGGCGTGCCCGCCACCGTGAAGGCGATTGAGTACGATCCCAACCGCACCTGCTTCATCGCCCTGCTGGTCTACGCCGACGGCGAGAAGCGCTACATCCTGGCCCCCCTGGGCCTGAAGGTTGGCGACACCGTGATGTCCGGCCCCACCGCCGACATCAAGCCGGGCAACTGCCTGCCCATCGCCAACATCCCGCTGGGCACCCTGGTGCACAACATCGAGATCAAGGTCGGCCGCGGCGGCCAGATGGTCCGCTCCGCCGGCACCGCCGCCCAGGTCATGGCGAAGGAGGGCGATTACGCCCAGATCCGCCTGCCCTCCGGCGAGGTTCGCAAGGTGTCCATGACCGCCCGCGCCACCGTCGGCCAGGTGGGCAACACCGACCACAGCAACGTGCGCATCGGCAAGGCCGGCCGCAAGCGTCACATGGGCGTTCGTCCCACCGTCCGCGGCGTCGTGATGAACCCGGTGGACCACCCCCACGGCGGCGGCGAAGGCCGTTCCCCGGTGGGCATGCCCGCCCCGATGTCTCCCTGGGGCAAGAAGACCCAGGGCGTCAAGACCCGCAAGCATCACAAGTATTCGGATAAGCTGATCATCAGCCGTCCCAAGAAGAACAAGTAAGGCCTGAAAGGAGGCAAACCAAATGAGCAGATCAATCAAAAAGGGTCCCTTCATTCAGCCGGCGCTGCTCAAGCGCGTGCAGGAAATGAACGCGAACGGCGACAAGAAGGTGCTGAAGACCTGGTCCCGTTCCTCTACGATCTTCCCGGATTTCATCGGGCACACGGTTGCCGTCCATGACGGCCGCAAGCATGTTCCGGTCTATGTAACCGAGGATATGGTCGGACACAAGTTCGGCGAATTCGCCCCCACCCGTACCTTCAGGGGCCACGCCGGTGAAAAAGCGTCGTCCCGCAAGTAACGGAAGGAGAGAAAAGTTATGGCAACTCGTGTCAAAGAGAAGGCCGCGGCGCGTCAGGCCAATGCCGACAAGCGCCCCCGCGCCACTGCCAAGTACGTCCGCGTCGCTCCCCGCAAGGCGAAGATCGTTGTCGATCTGATCCGCGGCAAGCAGGTTGACGACGCGCTGGCGATCCTCATGTATACGCCCAAGAGCGCCGCGCCGGTGGTTGAAAAGCTGCTCAGCAGCGCGATCGCGAACGCCGAGTACAAGGAGCTGGACCGCTCCAGCCTGTACGTGGCGGAAGTGTATGCCAACCAGGGCCCGACCCTGAAGCGTTATTGGGCGCGTTCCCACGGTCGTGCCGACATGATCAAGAAGCACACCAGCCACATTACGATCGTGCTCGACCAGAAGTGAGGGAGGATATAAAATGGGACAGAAAGTTAATCCCCACGGCGCCCGCGTCGGTGTCATCCTGGACTGGAGCACCAAGTGGTACGCTGGGAAAAAGGATTTTTCCAACAACCTGATTGAAGACTACAACATCCGCAAGGCCATTCCCGAGATGATCGGTGAGAACGCCAAGAAGAGCGCCCGCGATGCCCGCGGCGCCAACCCCAGCATCTCCCGCATCGACATCCAGCGCGCAGGCACCAAGCTGCACATCAGCATCTACACCGCCAGGCCCGGCGTGGTTATCGGCCAGGGCGGCGCGGGCGTAGAGGCCCTGAAGAAGGCGCTGGAGAAGATGACCGGCCGCCAGGTGGCGCTGGACATCATGGAGATCAAGAACCCCGATACCGACGCCCAGCTGGTTGCCGACAGCATCGCCGAGCAGCTGGAGAAGCGCATCTCCTTCCGCCGCGCCATGAAGCAGGCCATCAGCCGCTCCATGAAGGCCGGCGCCAAGGGCATCAAGACCTCCTGCTCGGGTCGCCTGGGCGGCGCGGATATCGCCCGTTCCGAGGGCTACCACGAGGGCTCCATCCCGCTGCAGACCCTGCGCGCCAACATCGACTATGGCTTCGCTGAGGCCAAGACGACCTACGGCCGCATCGGCGTCAAGGTGTGGATCTACAAGGGCCAGGTGCTGCCCAAGGACGGCAAGAAGGTTCTGCAGGGCTATACCGATCTGAAGAATCCCTTCGGTGGCCGCAACGACAGGAGACGCAATGACCGCGGTCCGCGCGGTGAGCGCAGGGGCCGTCAGGATCGCCCCGAGCGCAAGGAAGGAGGCAACTAAGCAATGCTGATGCCCAAGAGAGTCAAGCACCGCAAACAGCAGCGCGGTCGCATGAAGGGTAAGGCCCAGCGAGGCAATTTCATCGCCTACGGCGAGTACGGCCTTGTGGCGACCCAGCCCGGCTGGGTGACCTCCAACCAGATAGAGGCTGCCCGTCAGGCCATGACCCGTCGCACCAAGCGCGGCGGCCAGGTCTGGATCAAGATTTTCCCCGACAAGCCCATCACCGCGAAGCCCGCTGAGACCCGAATGGGTTCCGGCAAGGGCGCCCCGGAGTACTGGGTGAGCGTCGTCAAGCCCGGCCGCGTGCTGTTTGAGATGGCCGGCATTCCCGAGGAGACGGCCCGTGAGGCCCTGCGCCTGGCCGCCCACAAGCTGCCCATCACAACCAAGTTCATCAAGAAGGAGAACGTGGTTGAAGCGGCCGATACTCAGATAGGTGGTGAAGAGCAATGAAAACCAAGGATGAGATGAAGGCCCTCGAAGCCAAGACCATGGCCGAGCTCAACACCGACCTGAAGGACAAGAAGAGCGAGCTGTTCAACCTGCGCTTCCAGCAGGCGACCGGCCAGCTGCAGAACACCGCCGCCATCCGCGACTGCAAGAAGAGCATCGCGAGGGTGAAGACCGTCATCCGTCAGCGCGAGCTGGCCGGCAAGGCATAACGCGAAAGGAGGCAACTGAAAATGGCTGAAGCAAGAGGCATGCGCAAAACTCGTGTCGGCGTGGTTGTTTCCGATAAGATGGACAAAACCATCGTCGTCGCGATCCGCAACCGCGTCAAGCATCCGCTGTATGGCAAGATCATGAACCGCACCAACAAGATCAAGGTTCATGACGAACAGAACCAGTGCGGCATCGGCGATACCGTGAAGATCATGGAGACCCGCCCGCTGTCCAAGGACAAGCACTGGCGCCTGGTTGAGATCATCGAAAAGGCGAAGTAAGCCGCTTTAACAGTTAGCAAGGAGGAAGAAAACAATGATTCAGCCTCAAACTCGTTTGAAGGTAGCCGATAATTCCGGCGCTAAGGAAATCATGTGCTTCCGCGTGCTGGGCGGCTCTTTCCGCCGCACCGGCAGCGTGGGCGATGTGATCGTCGCTTCCGTGAAGTCCGCCAATCCCGGCGGCGCCGTGAAGAAGGGCGAGGTCGTCAAGGCCGTGATCGTCCGCACGCGCAAGCAGTATCGTCGTCCCGACGGCACCTACATCCGTTTCGACGACAATGCCGCCGTCATCATCAACGAACAGAAGCAGCCCAGGGGCACCCGCATCTTTGGGCCCGTGGCTCGCGAGCTCCGCGAAAAGGATTATATGAAGATCGTTTCGCTGGCGCCCGAAGTGCTTTAATGGAGGTGCTACCATGGCAGCAAAGCTTAAGGTAAAGGTCGGCGATACCGTCAAGGTCATCGCGGGCCCCGACAAGAACAAGAAAGAAAACACTGGCAAGGTCCAGAAGGTCTTCCCCGAAACCGGCAGGATCATCGTCGAAGGCATGAACATGGTGAAAAGGCACCAGAAGCCCCGTGGACAGGGCATGCCGGGCGGCATCATCGAAAAGGAAGCGGCGATCGACGCCTCCAACGTGATGGTAATCTGCCCCAAGTGCGGCAAGCCCACCCGTATCGGCCATGTGTTCATCGATGGCGAGGGCAAGGCCTCTCGCCGCAAGCGCCGCGTATGCAAGAAGTGCAAAGCGGTCTTCGACAACTGATGTTAAGGGAGGATTAGCACAGTGGCTAGATTAAAGGATAAGTACCGCGCGGAAGTGGCCCCGGCGCTGAAGCAGCACTTCCAGTACAAGAACGTGATGGAAATTCCGCGCCTGGAAAAGATCGTTATCAACATGGGCCTGGGCGACTGCAAGGACAACGCCAAAGCCCTGGAAGTGGCCGTGGCCGAGCTGGCCACCATTTCCGGCCAGAAGCCCCTGGTGACCAAGGCCAAGAAGTCCATCGCGAACTTCAAGCTGCGCGCCGGCATGAACGTTGGCGCCAAGGTTACCCTGCGCGGCGACAGAATGTATGAGTTTGCCGACAAGCTGGTCAGCATCGTGCTGCCCCGCGTGCGCGACTTCCGCGGCGTATCCACCAAGGCCTTCGACGGCCGCGGCAATTACAGCCTGGGCGTTCGCGAACAGCTGATTTTCCCCGAGATCGAGTACGACAAGGTTGAGAAGATCCGCGGCATGGAGATGATTTTCGTCACCACCGCCAAGACCGACGAGGAAGCCAGGGAACTGCTCCGCCTTCTGGGCATGCCGTTCCAGAATGCTTGATTGAAGGAGGAAATTCATCGTGGCTAAGACAAGCATGAAGATAAAGCAGGCCCGGCCCGCTAAGTTTTCCACCCGCGCCTACACCCGCTGCCGCATCTGCGGCCGCCCGCACTCCGTGCTGCGCAAGTACGGCGTGTGCCGCATCTGCTTCCGTGAGCTGGCCTATGCGGGCCAGATCCCGGGTGTACGCAAGGCAAGCTGGTAATCCGGCAGTTTAAGGAGGATAAAAAATGGCTGTTATTAATGATCCCATCGCGGATATGCTGACCCGAATCCGCAATGGCCTGATTGTCAGACACGACTCCGTGACGATGCCCGCTTCCAATATGAAGAAGGCTATCGCGAAGATTCTGCTGGACGAAGGCTACATCAAGTCTGTCGACTTTGTTGATGACGGCTTGCAGGGGCAGATCAAGATCGTCCTGAAGTATGTTCAGGGCAAGGAATCCGTCATTAAGGGCCTCAAGCGCATCTCCAAGCCCGGACTGCGCGTTTACGCCAGGAGCAGCGAGATTCCGAAGGTCCTGGGCGGCCTGGGAATCGCCATCATCTCCACGTCCAAGGGCGTGATGACCGACAAGGAAGCCCGCAACGCGGGTGTCGGCGGCGAAGTTCTGGCCTATATCTGGTAATGAATTTGGAGGTGCACTAGAATGAGTCGAATCGGTAGACTTCCGATTCAGGTTCCCGCCGGCGTGACCGTGACCATCGCGGACGACAATACCGTGACCGTCAAGGGCCCCCTGGGCGAGCTGAGTCAGAAGGTTAACAAGGATATCACAGTCGAACAGCGCGGCGCCGAGATCATCGTCTCCCGCCCGTCCGACAGCAAGCCCCACCGCTCGATGCATGGTTTGTACCGGTCCCTGATCAACAACATGGTCACCGGCGTGACCAAGGGATTCGAGAAGAAGCTGCACATCGAAGGCGTCGGCTGGCGTATTGCCGAGTGGAACAAGAACCAGCTGACCGTGGCCGTGGGCTATTCCCATCCCGTGATCGTAGACGCGCCCGCGGGCATTGAGTTCGAGGTTGACAAGAGCAACGTGAACTTCTCCGTCAAGGGCATTGACAAGCAGCTGGTCGGCGCCATCGCCGCAGACATTCGCGCCATCCGCAAGCCGGAGCCGTACCACGGCAAGGGCATCCGCTATGAGGGCGAATACGTCCGTCACAAGGAAGGCAAGGCCGGTAAGAAGTAATGAGGGAGGTTACCGCAAATGTTTAATAAGCGTGATCGCAACGAGGTTCGCAAGATCCGTCATGAGCGCGTGCGCAAAAAGATCAGCGGGACGCCCGATCGTCCCCGGCTTTGCGTGTTCCGCAGCAACAAGCACATCTACGCTCAGATCATTGACGACGTGGCCGGAAATACCCTGGTCGCCGCCAGCACCGTGGAGAAGGATATCGCTTCTCAGCTGAACGAGTGCGACAAGAAGGGCGAAGCCAAGATCGTCGGCAAGGTCATCGCTGAGCGCGCCGTCAAGGCTGGCATCAAGGAAGTCGTCTTTGATCGCGGCGGCTATATCTACACCGGTCGCGTGGCCGAGCTGGCAGCTGGCGCTCGCGAAGGCGGTCTGGACTTCTGATAGGAGGGTAAATCGCTATGCAGCGCAGAGAAGAAGACAACAGATACCTGGAAAAGCTGGTTGCCGTAAACCGCGTATCCAAGACCGTCAAGGGCGGCCGCAACATGCGGTTCTCGGCCCTGATGGTGGTGGGTGATACCGAAAACCCCGGCACCGTGGGCTGCGGCATGGGCAAGGCCGTTGAAATTCCCGAGGCCATTCGCAAGGGCCTCGAGGAAGCCAAGAAGTCCATGATCACCATCCCCCTGAACGGCACCACCATTCCCCATGAGGTGGTTGGCGTGTTCGGCACCGGCCGCGTGAAGATGCTGCCCGCGCCCGAAGGCACCGGCGTCATCGCCGGCGGCCCGGTCCGCGCCGTCCTGGAGGCCGCTGGCATCAAGGACATCGTGACCAAGAGCATCGGCAGCAACAACAAGATCAACATGGTTCGCGCCACCCTGGCAGGACTCAAGCAGCTTCGCAGCGCCGAACAGGTTGCGGCCATGCGCGGCAAGACCGTCGAAGAGCTGCTCGGTTAAGGGGGTACAACGAAATGAAGCTTAAGATTACGCAGACCAAGTCCACCATCGCCTGCCTGAAGGATCAGATCGCCACGATCAAGGCCCTGGGCCTCCATCACATCGGCCACACCGTCGTGAAGGAAGACAACCCGGCCGTCCGCGGCATGATCTTCAAGGTCAAGCATATGGTTAAGGTCGAAGAGATTGCAGAATAAGGAGGTCCGGACAACATGAAACTTCATGATCTCAAACCTGCCGTGGGCGCAACCACGGCCCCGAAGCGCCTCGGGCGCGGCACGGGTTCCGGTCTGGGCAAGACCTCCGGCAAAGGCCACAAGGGCGCCAAGGCCCGCTCCGGCGGCGGCAAGCGGCCCGGATTCGAGGGTGGCCAGATGCCTCTGACCATGCGCCTGCCCAAGCGTGGCTTCACGAACAAGTGGCGCGTGGAATACGCGACGGTCAATGTCGAGCGCCTCAACATCTTTGAGGACGGTGCGACTGTCACCCCCGTCGAGCTGGTTGAGTCCGGCATCCTGAAGAACGTCCAGGATGGCGTGAAGATCCTCGGCAACGGTGAAATCACCAAAAAACTCACGGTCAAGGCGACGAAGTTCACCGAGACCGCGAAGGAGAAGATCGAGGCAGCAGGCGGGAAAGTAGAGGTGTTCTGATATGCTTGAGACATTGAAGAACGCCTGGAAAATCGCGGACCTTCGCAAGAAGATCCTCTACACCCTGGGCATGCTGCTGATCTACCGGCTGCTGTGCTATGTGCCCACCCCGGGCGTGGACACCAGCCAGATCGCTTCGGCGCTGGAACGCTACAGCCTGCTGGGCTTCATCAATTCGATGACCGGTTCCGATCTTTCCAACTACACCATCATGGCCATGGGCATCACCCCGTACATCAACGCGAGCATCATCATGCAGCTGCTGTGCGTGGCGATTCCCAAGCTGGAGGAGATGCAGAAGGAGGGTGAAGAGGGCCGCAAGAAGATCGCCCAGATCACCCGCTACGTCACCGTGGGCCTCGGCTTCGTCCAGGCCATCGCGCTGACCATCGGCCTGCGCGCCAACGCCACCAACGGCTTCCTGGGCCTGCTGACCATCGGCTTCTGCCTGGCGGCCGGCACCGCGGTTGCCATGTGGATGGGCGAGCGCATCACCGAGAACGGCATCGGCAACGGCATTTCGCTGCTGATCTTCGCGGGCATCATCTCGAACCTGGCCCGCAGCGTGGGTACCAATATCGTCAACATCTTCAGCCATCCGGAAGCCGTCAGCATTCCCGCGGTCATCGCTTCCGTGATCGTGTTCATCATCCTGGTGGTGGGCATCGTGCTGGTGGACCTGGCCGAGCGCCGCATTCGCATACAGTATGCCAAGCGCATGGTCGGCCGCAAGATGTACGGCGGCCAGAGCACCCACATCCCCCTGAAGCTGAACGCCTCCGGCGTGCTGCCGCTGATCTTCGCCAACGCGATCATGCAGTTCCCGGCCACCATCCTGGCGTTCTTCCCGAACTCCGCGGCGAACCAGTGGTGGACGACCCACGTCAGCTCCACCCACCTGCTCTATCAGGTGATCTTCGCCCTGATGATCTTCGGGTTCACCTTCTTCTATTCTGAGATTTCCTTCAATCCCGTTGAGATTGCCAAGAACATCCAGAATAACGGCGGCATGATCCCCGGCATTCGCCAGGGCAAGCCCACCAGCGACTACATCAAGAAGATTACGCACCGCATCACCATGTTCGGCGCAATCTACCTGGCGGTTCTGGCCGTCATCCCCATGATCATCTACGCGATCGCCGGCGTGAGCCTGCCCTTTGCGGCGTCTTCACTGCTGATTGCCGTGTCCGTCGCGATGGAGACCATGCGCGAGCTGGAGAGCCAGATGCTGATGCGCCACTACAAGGGGTTCCTGAACTGACCTTTCCGGAGGAAACCATATGAAACTGATCTTTCTGGGCCCTCCCGGAGCGGGTAAGGGCACACAGGCAGCCGGTGTGAGCGCGCATCTTGGCGTGCCGCACATCTCCACGGGCGACATGTTCCGCTCGGCCATCAGGAACCAGACCCCTACGGGCCTGGAGGCCAAGCGCTACATCGATGCCGGTGAACTGGTTCCCGACAGTGTGACCATCGCGATGGTGAAGGAACGCCTGAGCATGGACGACTGCAAACCGGGTTATCTGCTGGATGGTTTTCCCCGCACGGTGGAACAGGCGATTGCGCTGGATGCTATCAGCGCGCCCGACGCCGTAGTGGATATCGACGTGCCCGATGAGCGGCTTCTCAGCCGCCTCACCGGGCGGCGGATCTGTGGCAAGTGCCAGGGCACCTTCCACATTTCCAAGCTGGCTGACGAGAAGGCCTGCCCCGTATGCGGCGGCGAGCTCTACCAGCGCAATGACGACAAGCCCGAGACGATCGAAACCCGGCTGAAGGCCTACCACGAGTCGACCGAGCCGCTGATCGGCTATTACAGGGGCCTGGGCAAGCTGCGCACGGTCAATGGCGACAGCCAGCTGGAGGAGGTCTTCAAGGCCATCCTCGCGACACTGGAGTAACACAGACATGATCACGATCAAGAACGAATCACAGATAGAAAAAATGCGCAACGCGGGCGCTCTGCTGCACGAAGTGCTGGAGGCCCTGCGCAGGGAGATCGAGCCGGGCGTGACCACGTATCACCTGGATCAGATGGCCGAAAGGCTGATCCGTGCCGGCGGGGGAATCCCTTCCTCCAAGGGCTACAACGGCTTTCCCGCATCCATCTGTGCTTCCGTCGACGATCAGGTGGTACACGGCTTTCCCAACAAGAGCAAGCTCCGCAAAGGGCAGCTGCTGAGCGTCGATTGCACCTGCATATTGGACGGCTGGCAGTCCGACAGCGCCTTTTCAGTGGTCGTGGGCGGCGGCAACGACGAAGCCCAGAAGCTGGTGGACGCGACGGAATACTGCTTTTGGCTGGGCGCAAGAGAGGCGGTGGCCGGAAACCACCTGGGTGACATCGGCAACGCGGTTCAGACCTATGCGGAGGCCCACGGTTACGGCGTGATTCGCGACCTTTGCGGCCATGGCATCGGTACCGAGATGCACGAGGACCCCAACGTGCCCAACTACGGGCGGCCCGGACGCGGCGTGAAGCTGCAGGCGGGCATGACCATCACCATCGAACCGATGATCGCCATGGGTACCTGGAAGGTGTACCAGGAGGACGACGGCTGGACCATCGTCACCCGGGACGGCAGGCCGTGTTCCCACTACGAGCACACCCTGCTGATCACCGACGGTGAGCCGGAGCTTTTGTCCTGGCCCGGGAAAAAGGTGTCGGAGGTCCTGAAATGATGAACCCTTGGCCGATTGAAATTGGCAGCGTGGTCATCTCGAAGGCCGGTCGCGACCGGGGGAGACCCTTCCTGGTCGTCGGCGTGGTGGACGATGATTTCGTGATGGTCGCCAACGGCGCCCTGAGAAAGATGGATCGCCAGAAGAAAAAGCGGCGCAAGCACCTGAAGCCCACCGGGCGGGTGGTGACCGAGCTGCAGGAGCGGCTTTCACAGGCAAAGCCGGTAGAAGATCATGAATTGCGCACCTGGTTGAACGAGGAGGAGGAAAAGCTTGTCCAAGTCTGATGTTATCGAAGTAGAAGGCGTTGTCACGGAAGCCTTTCCCAACGCCATGTTTGAAGTCCAACTGCCCAACGGGCACAAGATACTGGCCCATGTCTCGGGCAAAATGCGGATGAACTATATCCGCATCTATCCCGGCGACAAGGTTACCATCGAGCTCTCGCCCTATGATCTGACCCGCGGTCGCATCACCTGGCGCTCAAAGAGCTGATCAACTTTTCCTGTCAGATCGTTTCAGCCGAACGGTTGAACGGCTGGCGCGATCCGATGAAGATAGGAGGTTATGTCATCATGAAAGTGAGACCTTCCGTTAAGCCCATCTGCGAGAAGTGCAAGATCATCAAGCGCAAGGGCCGCGTCATGGTCATTTGCGAGAATCCCAAGCACAAGCAGAAGCAGGGTTGATTGAGACGCGCGAAACTGTCTCATATGAATAACGTCGCGTAAGACGGCTGCAGGGGCGCCGTTGCGGCGTCCGTCCGAGTTGAATCGCAACGATCGACCCGGCGGGCGGCGCAACGACGCCCCTGCATATCGTATGGACATGTTTCAAAATGCGCCGCGATGTATTTTGGCGGTACTCAGATCCTACCCGCGCTGTGTCGCGTTGCTGATGAAAACAGGCCGAAAGCTGCAAAAGTGGGGGATCGGTCGATCAAATCCTGCAAAAGTTCCAAAATCCCAAAATATAACACAATGAGCTGCGAGATTTAACATCCCGTGTCCAATAGATGTAAGAAGAACGCCGGGAACTGTGATATAATAATTCGGTGTGACGGGATTCCGGAGCGGCTGACGCGCCTGATGCGCGTTTTCCGGCGTTCATTCACATCAACGCGGGGATTGGGCGTTACGCCAGACGCCAAACCCCAGGCGAGAGCCCGGTGGCTCCCGGTCCGGCTTTAGGGTCGGACTGATGTTGCCGGAACTATGTAAAGGCAATATCGCCGATTACAAGTCATAGCATAGAAGCATGTTGGAGGTGCAAACAACACATGGCACGAATTGCTGGTGTCGACCTTCCCAGGGAGAAGCGAATCGAGATCGCCCTGACGTACATCTACGGCATTGGCCGCAACATCGCCGACGATATCATCACCCACACGGGCGTCAACCCCGATACCCGCGTGAAGGACCTGACCGAGGAAGATATCGGTAAGCTGCGCGACTACATTGACCATCACGTCAAGGTAGAGGGCGACCTGCGCCGGGAAGTTTCCATGAACATCAAGCGCCTGATGGAGATCGGCTGCTATCGCGGCCTGCGGCATCGCCGTGGTCTCCCCGTGCGCGGCCAGAATACGAAGCAGAATGCCCGTACCCGCAAGGGCCCGAAGAAGCAGGCTGCCGGTAAGAAGAAGAAGTAATCAACGCATGCAAGCGTCCGGCAGAGCCGGACTGAACCCGAGCGTACCGATAGCGTCGCCGGGTGAAACCCGTCGCCCGCCAAAGGCGAGGGGACGGGGCGAAAAAACAGGAGGAAATAAGCAATGGCAAAGCCGAAGCTGAAAAGGGCGACCCGCAAACGCCGCGAGAAAAAGCTCGTGGAGCGCGGTGCGGCCCATATTCGTTCTTCTTTCAATAATACGATCGTGACGATCACCGACACGAACGGCAACGCGCTGAGCTGGGCTTCCGCCGGCGGACTTGGCTTCCGCGGCAGCAAGAAGTCCACGCCCTTCGCCGCCCAGAGCGCCGCTGAGACCGCCGCGAAGGCTGCGATGGAGTATGGCCTGAAGACCGTCGAGGTCTATGTCAAGGGCCCCGGCTCGGGCCGTGAGGCCGCCATCCGCTCCCTGCAGGCTGCCGGTCTGGAAGTCAACATGATCAAGGACGTGACGCCCATCCCCCACAACGGATGCCGCCCGCCCAAGCGCAGAAGAGTATAATAGAGAGGAGAAACCGACATGGCAAAGAATACACAGCCCGTATTGAAAAGGTGCAAGGCACTGGGCTTGTCTCCTGCGGTGCTTGGTTACTCCAAGGAGACCAAGCGCAATCCCAAGCCGCAGATGCGCCGCAAGCAGTCTGAATACGGCAAGCAGCTGATGGAAAAGCAGAAGGTCAAGTTCATCTACGGCGTGCTTGAGAAGCAGTTCTATCATTACTATGAGATGGCCGAGCGCAAGCGCGGCATTACCGGCGAGATCATGCTCCAGTACCTGGAGCGCCGCTTGGACAACGTGGTCTTCCGCATGGGCTTCGCCGCCACCCGCCGCGAAGCGCGCCAGCTGGTGAACCACGGCCACTTCAACGTCAATGGCAAGCGCTGCAACATCCCCTCCGCGCTGGTCAAGCCCGGCGACGTGATCGCCGTCCGCCAGAAGAGCCAGGCCTCCGAAAAGTTCAAGGCTCTGTTGGAGGAGTATGGCAAGAAGTCCATGCCCCAGTGGATCGAGAAGCAGGCTGACAGCTTCGAGGGCAAGATTGCCGCGATGCCCGGCCGCGAAGACATTGACTATGAGGTTTCCGAGAACCTGATCGTCGAGCTGTACTCCCGCTAATTGGTTGGGGCGGCTTTCGGTGCGCCTCGCATCGTAAAACCATCCCCCCCGAGGACAGAATTAGCATAGCCTGCGCCCTGCGGCAGGGGAATATTCCCGCCGCGGCGCAGCGCGAGCACCGCGCAAGGGGCATCGCCCCGGGCGCGACGAGGAGAGGAGGAAACGCTGAGTGATCGATCAAATCGAAAAGCCCAAAATTGAACGTGTGGAAGTGGGCGAGAACAACCGCTACGGCAAGTTCGTCGTCAACCCCCTGGAGCGTGGCTTCGGCCAGACCCTGGGCAATTCTCTGCGCCGCGTACTGCTGAACTCGCTGCCCGGCGTGGCCGCGACCAGCATACGCATTGAAGGCGTGCAGCATGAGTTTTCGACCGTTCCCGGCATGAAGGAAGACGTGGCGGAACTGATCCTGAACATCAAGCTTCTCTCTGCGAAACTCTTCACGGAGCAGCCCAAGACTGTCTCCATCGATGCGCACGGTCCCTGCGAGATCACCGCGGGCGACATCAAGGCGGATGACGAGGTTGAAATCGTCAACCCTGAACTGCACATCGCGACGCTTTCCGAGGGCGGGCACCTGCAGTGTCAGATCACCCTTGAGAAGGGAAGAGGCTATGTCTCCGCAGAGCGGAACAAGCAGCTCGCACAGGAGCGCAACAAGGTTGTCGGCATGCCCATCGGCGTGATTCCGGTGGACAGCATTTTCACCCCCATTCGCAAGGTCAGCTACTCCGTCGAGGACACCCGCGTGGGCCAGGTCACCGACTACGACAAGCTGACCATCGAAGTGTGGACCAACGGCAGCATACTGCCCAAGGAGGCGCTGGCCTCCGCCGCGCAGATCCTGACCAACAACATGCGCCTGTTCATCGACCTGACGGTGAACGTCGTCCGCGTCGATTACAACGAACCTGAAATCGACGACAAGAGCAAGGTGCTGGAGATGACCATCGAAGAGCTGGATCTCTCCGTCCGTGCGTTCAACTGCCTGAAGCGTGCCGGCATCAATACGGTTTCCGAGCTGGTGCAGCGCAATCAGGAGGACATGATGAAGGTGCGCAACCTCGGCAAGAAGTCGCTGGAAGAGGTGGAACAGAAGCTGATCGCTCTGGGCCTGGCTCTGAAGGCCAGCGACGAATGAGCCGCGGGATTTACTGATATAAGCATCAAGGGAGGAACCAGAAATGGCCAATCGCAAGCTGGGCCGGCCGACCGATCAGAGGATGGCGATGCTTCGCAACCAGGTGACGAACCTGATCTGGTATGGCAAAATCGAAACCACTCTGGCGCGCGGCAAGGAAGTTCAGTCGCTGGCTGAGCACCTCGTGACCATCGCCATGCGCGAGTGCGACAATACGATCGAAGTGACCAAGAAGCACATGAACGACAAAAAGCAGGTGGAGGAGCTGACCGTGCAGAACGACAGCCCCGCGCGTCTGGCTGCCCGTCGTCAGATCATGCGCTACCTGTACGACATCCCCGCCGTCCAGAACGAAGGCGAGGACAAGGAGGATTTCAAGAAGCGGCAGAAGGACGTCAAGCATCAGGTCGTCGAGAAGCTGTTCCGCGAGATCGCGCCCAAGTACAAGAAGCGCGCCGAGGAAAAGGGCCAGGGTGGCGGCTACACCCGCATCGTCAAGAAGGGTCCCCGTCGCGGCGACGCCGCCGAGATGGTAATCCTGGAGTTCATCTGATCAAAGCAACGCAAATGCAGGCCGCATCCTCCCCGCAAACGGGGGAGGGTGCGGCTTAAGCATTATGATGACTTGGCAGAAATGTGAATAGATCATAAATTATGAGCATTGGAATACTTTATGTCGGTATAAATGTTGACACACAGCGGACCAAATGGTTATAATATGAGTGAAATAATATGCCGTTTAGAGTGTGTTTCTAAAATGCCTGAAGCGCAATTACGGCGTCTTTGCCTGCATTTCTGCGTTGATTTCCCTTGACTTGGCTCCGGGGCCTGCCGGTCCGTTCTCGCTGAAAACTCTCCACTGGAGAGTTTTCCGGGCGCTCGAACCCAGCAAGCCTGCGGAAATTCCGGGCGCTCGAACCCAGCAAGCCTGCGGAAAATCGCCTTGAAATGCAAGCAAATCCACTCGAAATTGCTTCTTCCTGCATTTTGAAACACACTCTAGCCCCATCAGAAGTGAGGTGCATGGATATGAAAAGAATTGTAGCGGTTTGGCTGGTGGCAGCGCTGTGCGTTGCGCTGGTTGGCGGGGCCGTGCTGGCGGAGGGCCAGGACGATATGCCCGTTGAGCTGGAGCTGGATGCCCCGGCGCTTTCCGATGCGCCGGAAACGGACGATGCCGGCATGGATCTGGACCTGGATATCGCGCCCCTTGACGGGCTTCAGCCGGAGCCGGTTGAAGCGCCTGTGAGCAACGATCCCGGGGACGGCGAAGACGTCTCCAACAAGATCGTTGTGAAAAAGTACATCACCTACGAGATCGCCGGCGGCCAGGCCACCGCCATCACCGCGGACCGGTCCCTCACCGAGGCGAACATCATGGACGAGGTGAACGGCTACCCGGTGACGGCCATCGCCCCGAACGCCTTCCAGGGCTTTACCAAGCTGTGGACCGTGACGGTGCCCGATTCCGTGACCGAGATCGGAGAGGCGGCCTTTGACAGCTGCACCGCGCTGGTGAGCGTCACCCTGCCGGAGAGCCTGGAGACCATCGGCCCCCGCGCCTTCGCAAACTGCACCAAGCTGTCCCACTTCGAGCTGCCCGAGGGGCTGTCCGAGATCAGCGAGGGCATGTTCGAAAACTGCCAGATGATGTGGAAGATCACCCTGCCCTCCACCCTGCGGGTAATCGGCGAGAACGCCTTCAACAAATGCCTGTCCCTGAAGGAATTCACGCTGCCCCAGGGCCTGCGGGAGATTCATGAGAGCGCCTTTGAGCTGTGCGAGTCGATGATCCGGGTAACGATTCCCGGCAGCGTCGCCGAGATCGGAGACAAGGCGTTCAAGGACTGCAGGGCCCTGCGCAACCTGACCCTGTCCAGCGGCCTGACCACCATCGGCAACAGCGCCTTCCGGGACTGCGATTCCATCCGGAAGGTGGCCCTGCCCTCCACCTTGGAGGAGATCAGCCCCTTCGCCTTCGCCTATTGCGAGGACCTGAAGACCGTGACCATCCCCGCCAATGTGGAAACCGTCAGCTATGGCGCCTTCTTCCACTGCGGCGACCTGGAGCAGGTTTCGCTGAAGTCCGGCGTTGCGGCGATCGGCGACTTCGCCTTTGCCCAGTGCAAAAAGCTGCTGAAGGCGGAGATCCCCCAGAGCGTGACCGAAATGGGGCAGGACGTGTTCACCGTCGGCAAGGCGTCGGCGATCGATGAGAACGACATGGTACAGCTCAGCGCGCCGCTGAGCCAGCCGGCGAAATTGCAGATCTACGGCAGGCCCGATACCGAGGCTTCCGACTACGCGGACCGGTACGGCATTCCATTTGTCATTCAGAAGATAGTCGCCACCAGCGTGACCATCGCCGAGGGCAAGAGCGCCACGCTGTATGTCGGCCATCCCATGCAGCTGACGGCCATCCAGAAGCCTGCCAACGCCGAGACGAAGGTGAAGTGGACCTCCAGCTCGTCTGCCGTGGCGGTGAGCAGCTCCGGCCTGGTGACCCCCAAGCGCGCGGGCAAGGCGGTCATCACCGCCCGGACCGAGAACGGCAAGAAGGCCACGATCACCATCAAGGTCATCGACGCCAAGAGCGTGAAGATCGACCAGGGCAAGTCCGCGACGCTGAAGGTGGGCCAGACCCTCCAGCTGACCGCCACGGTTTCCCCCGCCCAGGTGACGAGCAAGCTGACCTGGTCCAGCGGCAGCAAGAAGATCGCCACCGTCAGCAGCACCGGCCTGGTCAAGGCGGTGAAGAAGGGCAATGTGACCATCACCGTGAAGACCGGCAACGGCAAGAAGGCCAAGATCAAGATCAAGGTGACGAATTGACCCCGCGGGTTTTCGCCCGCCCGAACAGGGCGGGCGACTTTTTTGTCAAAGCAGTTTTACATATTGCCCTTGCCCTCATACATAAATTGCCGTATAATGGAATACATATAATGGATGTACAGCCGCTTTTCACGGCATGTATGGATGGGAAGGTTCACTTTGGGAAAGATCATCGCAATAACAAATCAAAAGGGCGGCGTGGGCAAGACCACCACCGCCGTGAATCTCAGCGCCTGCGTGGCCGAGAAGGGGAAGCGGGTGCTGCTGGTGGACATCGATCCCCAGGGCAACGCCACCAGCGGCCTGGGCAAGAATGACCACGACGGCCCCACGGTGTACGACGTACTGATCGGCGGGGCCGGGGCCGGGGAAGCCGTGGTGGATACCGGCTTCGGCACACTGAGCCTGATTCCCACCGCCATCGAGCTGGCGGGGGCGGAGATCGAGCTGGTGGGCGTGGAAAACCGGGAAGGGCTGCTGAAGGACGCCCTGGCGACCCTGCGGGACGACTACGATTATATATTCATCGACTGTCCGCCGTCGCTGAGCCTGCTGACGCTGAACGCGCTGACCGCGGCGGACAGCGTGCTGATTCCGATACAGTGCGAATACTACGCGCTGGAGGGCGTGGGCCAGCTGGTGAATACCGTAAAGCTGATGCGCAAGAAGCTGAACCCGAATCTGGCCGTGGAGGGCATACTGCTGACCATGTTCGACGGTCGCACGAACCTGTGCGCCCAGGTGGTGCAGGAGGTGCGCACCCACTTCCGTGAAGAGGCCTTCGAGACGATGATTCCCCGGAACGTGCGCCTCAGCGAGGCCCCCAGCTACGGCCTGCCCATCCACCTGTACGATGCCCGCAGCACCGGCGCGAAGGCGTACCAGGAGCTGGCAGAGGAACTGCTTTCCAGGAATCAGGCGTGAGGAATGGATGGCGGTCGCGCCGCCATGGCATACCATTCAAACAGGAAGGCCGATGGCGCAGAAGCGGAATCGCGCTTGCATGATATCGGAGGTTTTCATATATGGCGAAAAAAATTCAACGGGGCCTGGGCCGGGGCCTGGGCGCGCTGCTGGGCGAGGACGTGGTTGCCGAAGCCCAGGAGGAGGCCCAGGTCCAGGCTGCGCAGCCGACCGAGCCCGTGGACGCGGTGCGAATGCTGCCCATCGGGCAGATCGATCCCAACCGCGAGCAGCCCCGCCGCAGCTTTGACGAGGACGCGCTGAAGGAGCTGGCGGCGTCCATCGAGGCGGTGGGCGTGCTGCAGCCCATCATCGTGGCGCCCAGCGGCGACCGGTACACCATCATCGCCGGAGAGCGTCGCTACCGGGCGTCCCGGCTGGCGGGCCTTTCCGAGATCCCGGCCATCGTGCGGGACTGGGACAGCCAGAAGCGGCTGGAGGCGGCGCTGATCGAGAACCTCCAGCGGGACGACCTGAACCCGGTGGAGGAGGCCATGGGCGTGCGCCGGCTGATGGACGAGGCCGGCCTGACCCAGGAGAAGGCCGCAGAGCGCCTGGGCAAGAGCCGCCCCGCGGTGGCGAACCTGCTGCGGCTTCTGACCCTGCCAGACAGCGTGAAGGCGATGCTGGCCGAGGGCAAGCTGTCCGCCGGACACGCCAGGGCGCTGGTGACGGTGGATCCCCGCAGACAGGTGCAGCTGGCCAACCTGACCGTGCAGCAGGGCTGGTCGGTGCGCCAGCTGGAGCGCATTTGCGCCCAGCCGGTGAAGCCGGAGGCCCCCAAGCCCCGCAGGCCGAAGGATGCCCAGATCGGCGAGCTGGAAAACATGGCCCGGGAGCTGTTTGGCACCCGGGTGCGGTTGGACGGCACCACCGACAGCGGCAGGATCACGCTCTTCTACTACAACAGCGACGACTTGCAGCGCATTTGGGACGTGATGGAGATGGCGCGGGAGAAGTGAAGATGTACTCGGAACGGGACATGCTTGAAATTGACGGCCGGATTCGCCGGGCGTGGCTGGAACTGATCCCGGTGCTGGTGGTGATCGCCGCCGCGCTGGTGTTCGCGCTGGTCAGGCGCATACACTGGCTGGCGCTGGTGGCCGCACCGCTGCTGATCGTGGCGTTCATGTACGGCTTCATCGCCCGGCTGTGGCCGAACCTGCGCTACCGGCGGTTCCTGCGGGACATGGAAAACGGCCTGTCCCGGGATCTGCAGGGCGTGGTGGTAGCCATCGCTGATGTGCCGGAATTGCACGACGGGGCCATGGTGCTGCCCGTGCGCATCCAGGCGGAGGCCGATGTGCCGACGGGGACTTCCGCCCTGTCCGAGCGCATCCAGCAGCTGGAGGCAGGCGAGGACACCCGGGAGGAGCGCATCGTGTACCTGAACGTCGCCAAGCGGGACGCCATGCCCGCCCCGGGTACGCCGGTGACGCTGCACTGCTTCGGGCGGCACATCAAGGGCGTGGAGGCACGATGACGCCGATGCCCGCGAAAGAGAATATCATCAGAAGATTGGTAGTTACTATTCGGTCAGGTAAATTCTGATTTATCGAGATATTTACGGATACGCAAAGGGAAGTAAAAAGGGAACAGGGAACAGGGAACAGGGAACAGGAAAAGCCGCGAGCGAAACGATACAACCAGGACAAAGGAAACGTTCCCGCGATAAAATGAGAAGCGGAATCCCTGAAAACCCTGTAGCGGCGATACTGACACCACAATGACATTTATTCGAAAAGGGCGTCGCTGATACAGCATATACGATTTCATAATCCACGCCGCAGCCGCCATTCCTGTTCCCTGTTCCCTGTTCCCTGTTCCCTGTTCCCTCGTCTCCCCGACAAATCAGAATTTGTATGCGACTGAACTGTTCGGGTTACAGCGTATATGGCGACTGATGGTCGCGGCTCGAATGGGCGATAGACGATACAAGGGAGGACTGCCGATGCTGGTGGTATCCGCCGCCGTGGTGGAGCGCGAAGGCCGGGTGATGCTGTGCCAGCGCTTGCCGGATGCCCACAACCCCCTGAAATGGGAGTTCCCCGGCGGCAAGCTGGAGCCGGGGGAGAACCCCGAGGCGGCGCTGGCCCGGGAATTGAGGGAGGAGTTGGACATCTCCGTGGTCGTGGGCCATGTGCGGGACGTCGTGTTTTTCCGCTACCCCGACCGGGACGTGCTGGTGCTGTTCTACGGCTGTAAAATCATAGGGGGCGAGCCCTCCACGGTGGGATGCAATGCCATCGCCTGGGCAAAGCCGGAGGAGATGGGCGGCTATGACTTCGCCGGGGCGGACCTGGCGTTTGTGAAGCGGAATTACATATAATTTATGGTAACTGTTCAGTCTGGCCTTGAGGAACTCCCTCAGTCTGGCCTAACGGCCAGCCAGCTCCCTCTGAGAGGGAGCCTATAGGTTGGATGACCGCGCCAA
>ONJE01000175.1 GCA_900318045.1 uncultured Eubacteriales bacterium | reverse complement strand
TGTCGTCGGTCAACGTGCCCCGGCACGCCTCCCTCCTCCGCCTTGCACTGACGAATTCATTCGGCGCATTCTGTACGAATAATTTATTCACAGTCCCTAGAGTGTGTTTCAAAAATGCCTGAAGTGCATTTTCGGCGTCTTTGCCTGCATTTCTGCGTTGATTTTCCTTGACTTGCCGCCAGCAAGCCTGCGGAAAATCGCCTTGAAATGCAGGCAAATCCACTCGAAACTGCATCTTCCTGCATTTAGAAACACACTCTAGTCAAATCTGACAAAAATTCATCTCGCCGGACGGCGCGATAGTTTATTTAGAGATACCCCAAACGGGGCAATGTCGTCAGCTTAGCAATGAAATATCCTCTTCAAAACCGCCCGTCTCACGCTACGTCGACATACTGGGCCTGGAAATCCTCCAGGGGCATCGGCTTGGCGAAGTAATAGCCCTGGAACAGCTTACAACCCATCCTGGACAGGTCGTCATACTGCTTCTCAGTCTCTACGCCCTCCGTCAGCGGCACGATGTTCAGATCGGTGGACATGTTGATGATGTTGCGCAGTATGATCATGGACTTTTCATCCTGCCCGGAGCTGCGCAGGAACACCATGTCGATCTTGATCACGTCGATGGGCATGTTCTTGAGCATGTTGAGGGACGAATAGCCGCTGCCAAAGTCGTCCATCTCCACGATGAAGCCCGCCGCGCGCAGGCCGTCCAGCATTTGGACCTTGTTCTTCACATCGGAGATCATGACGCTCTCGGTAATTTCAAGCCTCAGCCGCGCGGGGTCGACGCCGTATTCCTTCGTCAATCCCCGTAGCTCCGCGGCCACGTCCATGAAGTAAAAGTCCTTTGGGGAGATGTTGACGGAGATGAACAGGTCGTTGTCCCGCCACTGGGCCAGCTGTTCACAGGCGCAGCGCCACATATAGCGGTCCACCTCGGCGATCATGCCGTTTCGCTCAAAAATCGGAATGAACTTTGCCGGGGGCAGGAAGCCGTGGTCCGGGTGGTTCCAGCGCACCAGCGCTTCGCCGCCCACCACCTTTCCCGTGGCGTCCACCAGGGGTTGCAGGTAGGGCACGATCTGCCGTTCCGTCAGCGCGCATTGCAAATCGCCGGTGATCTGCTGCTCCCACAGCATGTTTACGCGCATCCTGTCGTCGTACCAGGCGATATGTGTGTGGTATTCGTTGCGCAGGCTGGACGCGGCGATCCGCGCCCGGTCGAACATCACCGAGACCTCCAGCGACGCGTCCGTCACCTCGTAGACGCCCAGGTGGATCAGCACGTGGTTATCAATATCGCCTGCGCTGACGGTAAAGTTGGCCAGCCAGCTTTTAAAGCTGTCCCCGTCAAATTCCGCCGAAGGCATGAGGATGCCGAAGTTGTCTCCGGAGAGCCTGCCATATACGCCGCCCTCGGGGATGAACCTCCGGAGCGCGTCCGCGATCTGCTTCAGCACGCTGTTGCCGAATTCGATCCCGAAAATATCATTGATGAGCTTGAAGTTACTAACATTGACAAACACGATGCTCTGCAGCTCTCCGGACGCCTCGACCAGCTTTTCCTGGATGCGCTTGTACAGCCAGGGGCGGGTATACAGGCCCGTCAGCTCGTCGTGCCGCGCCCGGTAGATCTCCTGCATCAGCTTCAGCTGGGCCTCGGTGTCGTCGCGGATATTCAGGAAGGAGCCGTCCACATAGCCCCTGTTGTCCCGGATGGTGCGCTTCTCCAGCACGTAGAATTTTCTTTCCTCGCCGTCCGATTCCATCCGGGCGGCCCAGTGATCGGCGCCCTGTCCTCTTTCAAGGAAAGGCTTCAGCCTGTCCTCCACCCCGCTAAGGTCATGGCCCTGGAGATTCACCAGCTTTCGCCCCTCAGAGTTCAGCCAAATGCAGTTTCCGGCGTCGTCAAAGAAGAACAGCGCGTCCGGAAGCTCGGCTGAGATATCCATCATGATGCGGTTCAGCAGCAATAGCGGCTTGTAATACAGGGAAAAGTAGAAGGTCATCAGCCCGAACACTGCGTAGCCGATCATCGAACGGTCCAGCGGTGTGCGGGAAAAGACGTAGAACGTCCCCCAGAC
The DNA here is from genome assembly GCA_900318045.1 of uncultured Eubacteriales bacterium. Taxonomy (GTDB): domain Bacteria; phylum Bacillota; class Clostridia; order Christensenellales; family Aristaeellaceae; genus UBA2862. Next base: position 3,718 of record ONJE01000175.1, on the reverse strand, counting down.
GATATTGGCAAGCAGTGTGAAGAATATGACGCCGTACCGGTTTGCATTGATGCGGGAGGAGTGCCTCATCTTCAAGAAGAGAATGATGAGAACCGCGACCAAAATGCTGTAGACCACCAGACGGTGGAGCTGCTGGGGGAAATACGGTATCATGCGATAATACGGCTGTCCGTAGAGCTGGATGCACTCCAGGCCAAAGGCGTGTCCGAAGAATATATTGGCCAGAAGCTGAATCACGTCCAGTCCCAACACGGACAGCACAAATACACGGAAGCGGTTGTCCTTCCAGGGGATGTTGCAGTAGGCCAGCGTATAACGCAGCAGGCTGAACACGGTGAAGTCGATGCCGATATAATACAGGTAGCAGCCAATGGTGGCGGGCAGCTTTGTGGTTGAGCAGATGATCAGCAAGTTGCCCAGCACGGGCGGAATCAGGCAGAACAACATGCGGCCCAGCGGCACGCCGATAGCCTTCCTTGAACGGAAGGCTATCAGCCCGCAGACCGCAAGCGCGACGGACAGCGCGATGAATATGAGGGAAAATACCAGCCTGACATTCATGTCCAGCACCCCAAGATGAACAATCCGTTACATTATATCCATATAATAACACAATTTACACAGGAGCGCAACCATCTTATCAAATACGTTTCCTATATATTGGGAAGCGATTTCCCCTTGTTCAAATCATGGGTCAGTCATTTTTCTCAATCGCTTTCGACGATTTCAGCATCTCCATGACGATCCGACAAGAGTTGTCCGCAGCGAGATCGGCCATGTTTTCGTAGGTCTCGTGGGCAAGGCCATCCGCCTTGTCCGACAACGTGCGGATCACCACAAAGGGCGTGTTGTACTGCTCACATACGAGGGCAATGGACGCGCCCTCCATCTCGCAGGCGATGGCGTTGAATTCCTCCTGGAGCCGCCTGACGAACGCCTCAGACGCCACGAACTGATCCCCGGAGGCGACGAGTCCCCGGAAGACGTGGCCCTCGCCGACGACAGCCAGCGCCGCGCGGTAGGCCATTTCGACGAGTTCCGCGTCGCAGGTATAGTGACCTGATTCGCCGTTAAAGCCCCCGCACCACACAAAGCCGTCGTTATTGAGATTGCCGAAATCGTGCTGTACCAGCTCGGTGGCGATCACAACGTCAAGCACCCGGGTCTCATCCCCGACACCCCCGGCGATACCGGTGAAGAGCACCCGGGAAATGTCATAGTTGTTCAGCATCGCCGTCATGCCGGCCGCTGACAGGATCTTGCCGATCCCGGCTTTGGCAATGACCACCGGCTCGCCGCACAGCGTGCCCACATGGTAGTCCACACCGCCCACGGTGTCCGTGTGGTCGATCTCTGCCGTGGCCAGCAGCAGGTCGATCTCGTTCTGCATGGCGGAGATGATGCCCGTGCTTTTCGCCGGTTGAGTTCCCTCCGCAAAGCCCGCCTGGCAGAGCAGCAGGCAGATGATGGTCGCGATGATGATTCCCTTGATTTTCAACATGGTGTCCTCCCCTTTTGCAGAGGTATTCACATAACCGCTTTGATGATCATAATTATACCACATACAGGCATATTGTGCAATGTCGTCCGTCACATCCCAGCCAGGCAGGTTTCAGTGAGGACAGATGCCCTTAACCTGATCGCCTGCGCATAGTAAAGGGTCGTACCCGACACAGTACGACCCATTCAACGAAAGGCTCATGACAGAGCCAGCGGAGAAGGAGGGATTCGAACCCTCGAGACGCTTTTGACGCCTACACGATTTCCAGTCGTGCGCCCTCGACCAAGCTAGGCGACTTCTCCATATTCAATTTTGCGACCCGGGGCGGTCAACCCCAAATCAACCAACGCAAAATATTATAGCATAAGCCCGCGTCAAATGCAATACCCCGGCAAGGAAAATTTCTGTGAACTTGGAGTGCATCGTTCACAAGGGCATTTCGCTTCGGTAAATGGGCTATAATCATTACAAATCCTTTAAATCCGACGATGAACAAAGACATGACCGGCAAAGCATGGTATAATGGCAGTGGAAAAATAGTGCATTATGCCGATATGGAGGTACGACGCATGGCTGAATATATTATCATGACCGACTCTTCCTGTGATCTTCCCGCCAATCTGGCGGAAGAAATGGAGCTCTCCGTCCTGCCGCTGTACGTGGATGTGGACGGTCAAAAATATGTCAATTACCTGGACGAGCGGGAGATCGCCTTCCGCGAGATTTACGCCAAGCTGCGCACCGGCTGTCCCGCGAAGACCTCAGCGGTAAACTTCAACGACTTCCTGGGTCCCATGGAGGCAGCGCTCCAGGCGGGCAAGGACATACTTTATATTGGGTTCTCATCCGGCCTGAGCAGCACCTACGACGCCGGGGCCATGGCCGCCAGGGAGCTCGCCGAGCGCTATCCCGACCGCAAGCTCTACACCGTGGATTCCCTGTGCGCTTCGATGGGCCAGGGACTCATGGTCTATCTGGCATGGAAGCAGAAGCAGCATGGCAAGACCATTGACGAGGTGCGGGACTATGTTGAGGCGAACAAGCTTCACCTGTGTCACTGGTTCACGATCGACGACCTGATGTTCCTGAAACGGGGCGGCCGCATCTCCGGCGCTACTGCTCTGGTGGGCAGCATGCTTGGCATCAAACCCATCATGCATGTAGACAACGAGGGCCACCTGATCAACGTGGACACCGCCCGGGGGCGCAAAGCTTCGCTGAAGGCCCTGGCGGACAAGGCCGGTGAGCTGGGCGTGGACCTGGGCAAGCAGACCGTGTTCATCTCCCACGGCGACTGCCTGGACGACGCGAACTACCTTGCCGATATCATGCGCACCCGCTTCGGTGTGAAGGATGTCGTCATCAGCTACGTCGGCCCCGTCATCGGCGCCCACTCCGGCCCGGGTACTGTGGCCCTGTTCTTCCTGGGTATGGAGCGCTGACGCCGTGCAGCCGCTGAAGGTCATCGCCACCATCCACACCGACTTCCCCTCGAAGTTCGGCATTCCCCGCCAGGGGGGGCTTGTAGACGCGCTGAAGGCCACCGTCACCTTCGAGCCGGAATACCGGGACGCCTCCGCCCTGCGGGGCTTGGAGGGCTACAGCCACCTTTGGCTGATCTGGCAGTTCTCGGAATCGGTGATGGAAAGCTGGTCCCCCACTGTCAAGCCGCCTCGCCTGGGCGGCAACCGGCGCATGGGCGTGTTCGCCACACGCTCCCCCTTTCGGCCAAACCCGCTGGGGCTGACCTGCGTGAAGCTGGAGGATATCGAGCTGTCCGGCCCTCAGGGGCCCGTGCTTCACGTGGCCGGGGCGGACCTGATGGACGGCACCCCCATATTCGACATCAAGCCCTACATTCCCTACGCCGACTGCCACCCCGAGGCCACGGGCGGCTTTACCGACAGCGTCGATTACGTTCCCCTTGCGGTGGACTTCCCCGAAGCCCTGGCGGCCGCGATTCCCCCGGACAAGCGACAGGCACTGATCGAGGTCTTGGCCCAGGACCCCCGCCCCGGCTATCGCCACGGCGATTCCGACCGGCGCTACGGGGTCGCCTTCGCCGGGTTTGATGTGCGCTTCACCGTCAATGGAAATACCCTGTCAGTGATAGAGGTCGAAAAACTTTAGGGCGTGTGAGGGGACCCCCCGGCTATGCCGGGGGGTCCCCTCTCTCTCCATGTATTTGTCTTTTTCTTTGTATTTCTCTTTTTCTTA
>ONJE01000244.1 GCA_900318045.1 uncultured Eubacteriales bacterium | reverse complement strand
TAAATTCTGATTTGGCGAGCTGTTGCGCAGGGATTAGGGATTAGGGAATAGGGATTAGAAATAGCCGCTGCCGCGACCAAAAGCCTTCCCCTTCAGGGGAAGGTGGGCCGCCGTAGGCGGGCCAGGAAGAGGTCGGTCCCCCTGCGGTATCGATGGTTTGCACTCTTTCTCCCGGGGGAACGACCTCTTCCGTCTTTCCCGGAACAATGCAAGCGTTTTCCGGGAAATCCACCTTCCCCTGAACCGGCAGCTCCGCTGCCTGGGGAAGGCTTTAACAACCGCGGCAGCCGCCATTCCTGTTCCCTGTTGCCTGTTCCCTTTGCACTACCCATAGCATTTCTGCTAACAGCTCGATATATCAGAAGTTCCTGAATTGTGATGCAGGGGTGGCGATGCGCCCCTAGGTATACTGAAAATGGAGGACAAGACATGCCATCTTTTGACCGTATAGATCGCATCTCCCAGGAGGTGCACAAGGCCATCGACAGCATTATACGCGATGACCTGAATGACCCGCGCATCGGGGGCACCTGGTCCATCGTGCGCTGTGAGGTGACCCGGGACCTGCGCTATTGCAAGGTTCGCGTCAGCATACTGGAGCCGGAGAAGCGCAAGGATATGATGGCCGCGCTGAAGAAGGCTTCCGGCTTTATTCGCCGGGAACTGGGTCGACGGGTGGATCTGCGCTACGTGCCGGAGATACTCTTCGAACTGGACACCAACATCGAATACGCGGCGCACATCAACCAGCTATTGAAGGAGCATCATGTCAATGAGTCAGAGAGTGACGATTGAGCAGCTGGCCGACTGGCTGAAGGCAAGGGATGAAATTGCCCTGATTGGCCACGTATTTCCGGACGGCGACGCCACAGGCTCCACGTTGGCGCTGTGGCACGCCCTGAAGGCCATGGGTAAGCAGGCTGTGGTTTGTCTGCCCGGCGGTAAGCCGAGCCTGTACGACTGGCTGCCCGGCGCGGATAGCATTTTCGATACAGAGGAGGGCACGCTGCCCTTTGTTCCCAATACCGCTATGTCGGTGGATGTTTCGGAACGCGGACGCCTGGGCGAGGGGGGCATGAAGCTGTTTGACAGCTGCCCTTTTCAGGGCGTGCTGGATCACCATAAGACCAATGAGGGCTTTGGCCAGCTGTACGCAGTGGACGGCGATGCCGCGGCGGTGGCGGAGCTGGTGGTGGACCTGATTGATGCCCTGGGCGTTCAGATGGACGAGAAGATGGCGGAGTGCCTGTTTGTGGCCATCTCTACCGACTGTGGCAATTTCAGCTTTTCCAACACCCGGCCCCATACCTTCCAGGCGGCGGCCCGCTGTGTAGAGGCAGGCGCGGATGTATCACGGATCACCGAGGACCTGTATCGTACCCGCTCCCTGGGCCGTACCAAGCTGTTGGGCGTGGTGTTGGCCGGGCTGGAGATTTCCCAGGACGGCAAGGTGGCCTGGTCCCGTCTGACGGATGACTTGCTGCAATTCTGCGGCGCCAACCAGGAGGACAGCGAGGGTATCATCAATTACCTGATAGAGATGATCGGCGTGCAGGTGGCGGTGCTGGCCATGGAGCGCAAAGAGGGTACCAAGCTGTCTCTGCGCGCCAAGGCCCCCTTCAATGTGGCCAGGGACGTGGCAGTTCCCCTGGGTGGTGGCGGCCATGACTGCGCCGCTGGGGTCACCCTGAAAATGCCGCTGGAGGACGCGCTGAAGAAGACGCTGGCAGTGATCCGGAAGGCGCTCGAAAAATAAGGACCGCGGAAATGGATACTGTATGAACGGATTTTTGAACGTGAATAAGCCCACGGGCCGCACATCGTCGGATGTGGTGGTGTTCGTGCGAAAGCGCCTGCCCCGGGGCACGGCGGTGGGCCACGGCGGCACCCTGGACCCGGAGGCCTCAGGCGTGCTGCCGGTGTGCGTGGGTTCGGCCACCCGGCTGTTCGACTACATCATCGACAAGCGGAAGGTCTACGTGGCCCGACTGAAGCTGGGTGTGGAAACCGACACCCAGGATGCCACGGGGCAGGTGATCGCCCAGCATACCGTGGACGCCGGTGAGGCGGAGATTCGAGCGGTCCTGCCCCGGTTTACCGGCAATATATTACAGGTGCCGCCGATGTATTCCGCGCTGAAGCGGGACGGCAAGCGGCTGTATCAGTTGGCGCGCAAGGGGGAGTCGGTGGCTCTGGAGCCCCGGCCCTGCCAGGTGGACGCCATCGAATATTCAGGCCATGAAGGCGGCGATGTGCACGTTCTGAGGATCACCTGTGGGAAGGGCGTCTACATTCGCACCCTCTGCCACGACATCGGTAGGGCCCTGGGCTGCGGCGCGCACATGCAGTCGCTGGAGCGGGTGGCTGCGGGCATATTCGACATAGAAAACGCCCTGACGCCCGCACAGGTAGACGCCATCGCCACTGCGGGGCGGCTTCAGGAAGCGCTGGTTCCGCTGGACGCGCCCCTGGCGCATCTGCCCTTGGTCCGGGTGGGGGACCGCTGTCGACATGCGGTGCTCAACGGCAACCCGCTGAGGTCAGCCTGGCTTTCCCAACCGGCCCCGCAGGTTGAAGCTGTACGGGTCTATCTGAACGATGAATTCGCCGGCATCGGGGCACCCCAGCCCAACGGAGACGTGAAGTTTCGCGCGATGCTGTACAAGCCGGGGGATAACGGATGAAGATCATTTACGACACGGCGGCATTTACCGGTCACAAGGCGGTGGTGGCGCTGGGCATGTTCGACGGCGTACACATCGGCCACCAGGCGCTGATCCGCCGGACGGTGGCTTGCATGAAAACCTGAAGAAGTTTGAGCGCCTTGGCGCAGAATGGGCGCTGGTCCAGTCCTTTACCCCGGCATACGGGGCCACCGACCCCGTGGTTTTTTTAAAAGAATTGGTCAGGGACATGCGCGTGGCCGCCATCGTGGCGGGGGAGAACTACACCTTTGGCGCAAAAGGCAGGGGCGACGCGGCGTTGATTCGCGATATGGCGCATATGCAGGGCTATCTGGCGGAGATCGTGCCCCCGGTGATGGACGGCGATGTGATGTGCTCGTCCACCCTGATACGACAGCTGCTGGCGTCGGGGGAGACCGAGCATGCCCAGCGTCTGCTGCACATCGAATAAAGGATATCTCCGACCTGAACAGCATATGAAGTTTCTGAAAAAACGCTGTTTTGGCGTTTACAAAGTCGAGTGCCTGTGCTACAATACATCTTGTGGCAATGTGCATTGACCACGTCACCGTTTGCCTGGTCCGCCGAGGACTCCGACGGCTCACCCGGCTTGCGGCGTATAGAAAGAGGAGGAAAGACGCATGGAGATCAACAAGAAGGAAATCATGGAGACCTATGCCCGCCATGAGGGCGACACCGGCTCCCCCGAGGTTCAGATCGCGCTGCTGACCGCGCGCATCAACCACCTGAACGAGCACCTGAAGGTGCACAAGAAGGACCACCACTCCCGTCGCGGCCTGCTGCTGATGGTCGGCCAGCGCCGTGGTCTGCTGGACTATCTGAAGAGCACCGACATCGAGGCTTATCGTGCCCTGATCGCCAAACTGGGTCTGCGCAAGTAATCCCAGCGGGAATTAATAGGTTTTGTTCTGTTGCGCCGCCGCTTCGGCCTGCCGAGCGGCGGCGCGGTGCGAATTATCGGATATGGAGTCGCCGGTAGTTCGCACGACAGTAAGGCGGTGTGCGGACGCCAGGATGCGGGAAACAAGCCCGCAGGCGCGCGTCTGTACACCGCGGGAATCAGATTTCAGGGAACAGGAAACAGGGCACAGGCGACAGGAATGGTGGAACGCGCCATACCGTCGCTGCTGACCGGTTTATCTGCCCCGCGTAGAGATTGTTTTCGTTCAACATGTCATCGATAAACCCAAGGAGGGTTAAGACAAATGTTCAAGAGCTATAGCATGGAACTGGGCGGGCGAACGCTCACCCTTGAATTCGGCAAGTACGCCGAGCAGGCCAGCGGCGCAACCTTCGTGCGCTACGGCGATACCTGCATCCTGGTCACCGCCACGGTGGCCGACACGCCCCGCCCGGGCATCGACTTCTTCCCCCTGAGCGTGGATTTTGAAGAGAAGCTGTATTCCGTGGGCCACATCCCGGGCTCCTGGAACCGCCGCGAGGGCCGTCCCGCAGAGAAGGCCATACTGACCTGCCGCCTGATCGACCGTCCCCTGCGCCCCCTGTTCCCCAAGGGCATGCGCCACGACGTTTCCGTCGTCTGCACCGTGATGTCCGTGGAGCAGGACAATATTCCCGACATTCCCGCGATGATCGGCGCTTCGGCCGCGCTGGCTACCAGCCAGATCCCGTGGGCGGGCCCCATCGGCGCGGTGAACATCGGCTATGTGGACGGCGAGTACATCGTCAACCCCACCGTCGCGCAGCGCGAGAAGAGCCTGATGAACCTGACCGTGGCCGGCACCTCTGAGGCCGTGCTGATGGTCGAGGCCGGCGCAAAGGAGGTCTCCGAGGAGGTCATGCTGGGCGCGATACTGTTCGCCCACGAGGAGATCAAGAAGATCGTAGCCTTCATCAACGGCATCGTCGCCGAGATCGGCAAGGAGAAGAAGGAATTCCCGCTGTCCGTGCCCGGTGAGGACGTGAAAGCCGCCGTGCGCGAATATGCCCTGCCCAAGGTGGAGTGGATATTCGAGACCTACGACCGCAACGAGCGCGAGGCCCGCGAGGCGCAGGTGAACTCCGAGGTCGCCGAGTACTTTGCCGAGCAGTTCCCTGAGCGTGAGCAGGAAGTGGCCGACGCGCTGTACGGCGTTCTCAAGGAAGTCATGCGCCGAGGTGCGCCCGATCTGGTGCGAGGTCGGTGTGCTGCCCCGTCCCCACGGCTCCGGCGTGTTCACCCGCGGCCAGACCCAGGTCATGACCGTGGCCACCCTGGCCCCCGTGTCCGAGCAGCAAATCATCGACGGCATCGGCACCGAGGATCGCAAGCGCTATATGCATCACTACAACTTCCCGGGATATTCCACCGGCGAAGCCAAGCCCACCCGTTCCCCGGGACGCCGCGAGATCGGCCACGGCGCACTGGCTGAGCGCGCGCTGCTGCCCATGATTCCCCCTGTCGAGGAGTTCCCGTACTGCCTGCGCCTGGTCTCCGAGGTCATGTCCTCAAATGGCTCCACCTCCCAGGCCTCCGTTTGTGGCAGCACCTTGGCCCTGATGGACGCGGGTGTGCCGATCAAGCGCCCCGTGGCCGGCGTGGCCATGGGCCTGATCAAGGATGTTGAGAACACCGGCAAGGTCGCCGTGCTGACTGACATCCAGGGTTTGGAAGACTTCCTGGGCGACATGGACTTCAAGGTGGCCGGCACTGCCCAGGGCATCACTGCCATACAGATGGACATCAAGATCAAGGGCATCGACGAGGCCATCCTGCGCCAGGCGCTGGCCCAGGCTTACGACGGCCGCATGCACATCCTGGGCAAGATGCTCGAGGTGCTGCCCGCGCCCCGCGAGCACCTGTCCAAGTATGCGCCCAAGATCGTCCACTTCTTCATTAACCCCGAGAAGATTGGCGAGGTGGTCGGCCCCCGCGGCAAGACCATCAACAAGATCATCGAGGAGACCGGCGTTAAGATCGACATCGAGGATGACGGCAGCGTGTTCATCGCCACCGAGGATGACGAGGCCGCGAAGAAGGCCCGCAGGATCATCGAAGGCATCGCCAAGGACCTGCAGGTGGGCGACGTGTTCACCGGCAAGGTGGTGCGCATCATGAGCTTTGGCGCGTTCGTCGAGTATGCCCCCGGCAAGGACGGCATGATCCACATTTCCAAGCTGGCCAACGAGCGTGTGGAGAAGGTCGAAGACGTGGTGAACATCGGCGACGAGCTGGAGGTTCGCGTAGCCGAGATCGACAGCCAGGGTCGCGTGAACCTGGTCCGAAACGACATCGTGTATGACGACGAATCCATGCCCGTGCGCCGGCCCCCGCGTCGCGACGGCGAGCGCGGCGGACGCGGCTTCGGAGACCGTTCCCGCGGCGATCGTCCGCCGAGGCGGAGAGACTGATTTCGGTTAGGCATGATAAGAAATGGGCATACTTCGAGTATGTCCATTTCGCCGTTCATATGGGAGTAATACACTGATGGATATGAATGAGCAGAAAATACTGGGAATGTCGAAGTGCTGCTTCGCCGCTGTGGTGGGCATTTGCCTGATCGGCATCGTGATTGGTTCCATGAGTGACTTCAGCATCAACGTGGCGCTTGCCAACAAGACTGAGCTGGGCGCCTTTTTTGCCACTTACGGTTCCTACCTTTCTTACTGCCTCTATCCCGCTGCGGGGATGTGCCTGTTCATGGGACTTCGCGCCAAGGGACCGCAGTTCAACGCGTTGGCCTGGGCGCTGCTGGTCGTGGGCTGTTTTATGGCGGTGTATTACAGCAACGGTTACAATGGCGAAAAGGTTCGACAGCTCTTCGGCTACACTGCGGGGGAATCCTCGCCGTTGCTGTCCGTGGCGAGCTGGTTGTTTTGGGTCGTGCTGTACGCATGGATACCCTTTGTCGTCAAGCGGCTGATGGATGACAGGAACCCGGACATGCTGATTGCCGTCGGTGCGGCAATACTGGTGGCAGGCATCACTGCGGATAATGTGAACCTGTGGCTGAAGCAGGTCGCCTCCCGGCCCCGCTACAAGTATCTCATCACGTTGGACGATCCCCGTTCCGGCTTTCGCCAGTGGTGGCAGATGATTCCAAATCTTGCGCGCGGCGACGACAACTTCAAATCCTGGCCCAGCGGCAACATGACCATCGCCGCGATGATGTTCGCCCTGCCCATGCTGACGAATGCATTGAAAAACCGCAGTGCGAGAAAGAACGCCGTGGCTTTCGGCTTTGCCTGTTTTTACGTCGCCATCTACGGCTACAATCGTATCCACATGACCAACCACTTCCTGTCGGACGTGTGCTTTGGTACGCTGATTACCTATCTCATCTTCTCAGGTATCGGCGTCGCCTTTATGAAGGCTGTCCGCAGCCTGGAACCATCCAGATAAAGGAGCAATAGAATGACTTTCGATCAAATGACACTGCCCAACGGCCTGCGCATCATCGGGGAGCGAATTCCCCACTTCCGGTCGGTGTCGGTGGGGCTGTGGCTTGGTTCGGGTTCCCAGTTCGAGACGGTGGACGAGGCCGGTGTCAGCCACTTCCTGGAGCACATGGTTTTCAAGGGAACCGAGAAGCGCACCGCCCGGCAGATCGCCGAGGAGATGGACGCCGTGGGCGGCCAGCTGAACGCCTTCACTGCCAAGGAATGCACCTGCTTCTACGCCAAGGTGGTGGACGAGCACCTGCCACTGGCTATGGACGTGATCTGCGACCTGGCCATCCATCCGGCCTTTGACCCGGCGGAGATGGCCAAGGAGAAGGGCGTGGTGATCGAGGAGATCGCCATGGCCGAGGATACCCCCGAAGACCTGGTACACGAGCTGATCATGCTGGCTCACTACGGCGACCAGCAGATATCCCGGCCCATACTGGGCACGGAGGAGAGTGTGTACGGTTGTGCCCGGGAATGCCTGCACGGCTACTGGCAGCGGATGTACCGCCCTCAGAACGCGGTGCTGTCCATCGCTGGAAACTATGAATGGGATGCCGTGTTGGATATGGCCAATAAACTGCTGGGCGACTGGAAGGCGGAGGGCCTGGACAAGCTGCCCTGCGTCACCAATGAGGTCGCACCCCGGATCCTGACAAGGGAGAAGGACATCGAGCAGGTGCACATCTGTCTTGGCTACCCGGCGCTGCCGATGGGAGATGAGCGCAACTACGATATCTCCATCTTCAACAGCGTGTTCGGCGGAGCCATGTCCTCCCGGCTGTTCCAAAAGATTCGCGAGGAAAGCGGCATGGCCTATACCGTGTACAGTTATCCCAACGCCTATACGGATACGGGGATGCTGTCGGTCTATGCCGCTACAAACCCCGAGACAGCGGTAGAGGTGTATCGGATGATCGAGGCCGAGGCAAAGGCCATCGCCGAGGGCGGCATGACCGAAAAGGAATTCGCCATGGCCCGGGAGCAGCTGAAATCCGGCTACATCCTGGGGCTGGAGTCCACCTCTGCAAGGATGCAGTCCAACGGGCGCAGACTGCTGCTGATGGATGCCACGCGCACGGAGTCCGAGACCATCGATCGCATCAATGCCGTATCCTGTGACGCGGCCAACGCGCTGATGCGGCAGATGTTGACCGCGCCCCATTCCGTGGCCCTGGTGGGCAAGGGTGTGGCGGATATCGCTCAGAGGCTGGCTTGAAATGCTGCATATTGAGGGGAAGGCCGTTGAGCTGTTTCCGTCCGAAAAACGCGGCGCGCCTCTGGTGTTGTTCAACGGGGAAGCGGGCGAGGGTGCGATGGTTCATGCCGCTGTAAAGGGCTTGACGGATGTGGAATTCACATTGGCGGCCGTGAGCGGCCTGCGCTGGGAGGACGACCTGACGCCCTGGCCCATCCCGCCGATCCGGAATGGACAGGCGCCCTGCGCGGGTCAGGCGGACGCCTACGCCGAATTGCTGGTAAAGAGGATACTGCCTGAAATCATCAGCGGGCTCCCGGCAACGCCCGAATACGTCGCCCTCGCGGGGTATTCCCTGGCCGGGCTGTTCGCGCTGTACGCGATGTACAGGGTGGATTTATTCGCCCGCATCGCCAGCGCTTCGGGCTCGCTGTGGTATCCGGATTTCGTGGCGTTCGCCAAGACCCATGCGCTCGCGAGGCGTCCGGATGCCCTCTACCTTTCCCTGGGGGACAGGGAGGGGAAGACCCGCAATCCGCTGATGCGACCCGTGGAGGGGAATACCTGCATCCTGGCGGAGTACTACTGCAGCGCAGGCATCAATACCAGGCTTGAAATGAACCCTGGCGGTCATTTCAATGACCCCATCGGCCGCATGGCCCGGGCGATCGCATGGACGCTGGAGGTGTAGGATGCCGTAGCGGCGACGATCCGCCGCCACACGAATAACCAAAGGCCATGTCAGCTGAGCCGACAATGGCCTTTGGTTTTTATACTAATCTCAATCTAAAGCCCGCAGGCTTGCTGGCGGCAAGTCAAGGGACTTCAACGCCGGTATGGCGGAAAAGTCGCCGCAGGATTGTATAGGTTTAGGTTGAGATTAGTATTATGCGCTTGCCTCCCGTTTCGTCAGGTTCTTCAACCATCGCTCCTTCTTAAGCCAAAAATGGAAGACCACGACCTTGATCACGTCCACCAGCTTGACGCCGCAGTACAGCACCACCGGTCCGACGTCGGTCAGCAGCGCCAGCGCAAACACCATCGGGGTCATCACAAAGATGGTCAACCCCGCGTCGGTGAAAGCCCCCATGGCAGTGTCGCCGCCGGCACGGGCGATGGCCTGCTGGGTGTTCATGTACAGCCAAGGTATCATAAACAGGGACATCGTCATCACCATCTGTTTGCACAGCAGGATGGCGCTGTCGCTGAGGCGTTCGAACACGATGGGTACCAGCAGCGTGGTGGCAAAGCCAAACCCCGTCATTACCACGCCGAACACCGCCGTGCCGGAAAGCAGCCACGTCTTCTGCTGCCGGGCTTTTTCGAGGTTACCTTCGCCCAGGGTCTTGCCCAGCAGCACGCTGGTGGCGGAATAGACGCCGCCGAAGGCTACGAAGTAAAGGTTGGCGATGGCAAAGCTGGCCGCCATGCCTGAAACCACGTCCGCGCCGCCTCGTCCGTTGTACAGCGCCGTGGTTATTGTCTCCGACATCACCCACACCATCTCACAGAACAGCACCATCGCGCTCTTTCTGAGTATGCTTTTGAACAGTGAGCGGTCGATTTTCAACAGGTTGGCAGCCTTAACCGCGAAGGCGGGCTTGGTCCGAAGGTACACGGCGATGAACAGCGCCAGCTCAACCAACCGGGCGATGACCGTGGCCAGCGCTGCGCCCCGCACACCCAACCCGGGAAAGCCCAGATGGCCGTAGATCAGCAGCCAGTTGAAAACCGTGTTGGTCAGCGTGGCAATGACAGTCACCACCAGGGGCGTGTTTACATGGCCCAGGTCCCTAAGGGAGCTTGCGATGCTCATCGACACCGTCATCGGAATGCCGACCCAGAACATGATGCGCATGTACTGCACGGCCTCGTCCAGGATCAGGTCGGCCTGGGTATTGCCGATCAGCATCAGCGAAAGCACCTGGCGAGGGAAAACCACGGTGACCAAAAGGTAGGGGATGAAGGCTGCCAATCCCGCCACCAGCTTGAAGCGGAATGCCTGACCCATGCCCTCAGCGTCCTTTGCGCCGTAAAACTGGGTCATGAATATGCCGCCGGACATACAGATGGCGTTGATGAACACCATGAACACGAACAACACCTGTCCGGCGACGTTCACGCCGGACATGCATATATCCCCGAGGCCGGAGACCATGAAGTTGTCGATCAGCGACACCAGGCTTTGGATCAGCTGTTGCAGCATGATCGGCAGCGCGATGGCCAGCGCTCCGCGATAAAACTGCCATGAGCCGAAGAGGCTCCTCCTTTCGATCGTCATACCGTAATCCTCAGTATTTATGTCAATAATATGTGTAGAAAAAAGACACAGCCTCTCGTTTTGGAGACCCACGTGTTACCATTACACCATGCCCCTATGTTTTGCGAACAAATGAATTATATCGCAAAACAGCGATGATGTCAATAGTTTTATTTTTAAATTTCCGCCTAATATCGCCACTTGGCTACAGCTCAGAATGGATGCTGTGGAACCCCTCCGACCCTGCCTACGGCAGGGCCACCTCCCCTTTCAGGGGAGGCAAAGTTGCGAATGCTTTCCAAGAGCCTCCCCTGACAGGGAGGCTCTTGGAATCATAGTGCCGGCAGATAGCCTCCCTTGCTTCCGCGCTTGCGCCAAAGGGAGCTGCCGGGCAAAGCGAAGCGGAGGGGTTTCGAATAATCGGGGTGCTGAGCTCGTAACGCCACTTTCGAGCGAATATTGGCAGGATGGGCTGCCGGTAAGGGAAACGGTCGGACAGGGTTACACATAGCCCAAATTATT
>ONJE01000067.1 GCA_900318045.1 uncultured Eubacteriales bacterium | reverse complement strand
GAAATCGCTTGCGATTTCAGGCAAATCTGAGGGAGATGTATTGAAGGGGGACCTGTCCCCCTTCAAGCGGGCGATAGCCCGCGACAAATCAGAATTTGTATGCGACTGAACAGTTACGTTTTTTTCTTCCCAAACAACGTAAAAAAAGGTCCTTCGCTCCTCCGGGACGGTACGGGATTATACCGTATCATCCTGAGCGGAGCAAAGGACCTTTTTAGTTGTATTCAGGCTGAAAATCAGAACAGCCCGTTACTCTCCCGCAGGGCATTGGCCTGGGAATCCAGCAGGCGGCTGAACTCCTCCTTGTAGGCGGCGGCAGAAGCCTTGAGGGCATCGTAGCGCGCCTGGAGCGTATCCACGCGGGTCTTGGCCTCAGCGGAGATGGCATCCGCCTCCTCCTGGGCCTTGCTCACCAGGGCGTTCGCCTTGTCACGGGCGCTGACGGTGATCTGATCGGCCTGGGCCTGGGCGTCGCTGACGGTCTTCTGGGCCTTGCGGTTGGCCTCCTCGGTGGTCTCGTCGGCGATGCGCTGTGCCCCGATCAGCGATTCCCGCATGGCGTTCTGAAGGTTCTGGAAGTAGCCCTTCTCGTTGTAATCAGGGGTGCGGGCCTCGGCGGCCTCCGCCTGCTTGCGGGCTGTCAGCACGTCGGCTTCCAGAGTCTTGATCTGCCGGTTCAACTCAATGTTCTCGCGCACAAGCGCTGCCATCTGCTCGGAAATCTCATCCAGAAAATCATCGACCTGTTCGATGTTATAACCGCCGGTCGCCTGCGTGCCAAATTCCTTCTCCTGAATATCCTTTACGCTGATCGCCATGTCGATACCGTCCTTTCATCATCGGTGTATATTGGTTTTACAATCAAAACACATCACTATCTTGATTTATTTCGCCGAAGCAGGGCGTAATTCCTGCCAAGAGACGTTAACAATTGGATTATTTACTGCCGTAGCGAAACACCTGCACCACCTGCCGGCCACGACGGGATTCCCCCTGGAATGCCGTCACCTTCACGCGCCCGTAGCCCCGGGCGGATATCAGGTCGCCCTCGCTCAGGCGGGCATCCGGCCTCAGCTGGGGCACGTGGTTCAGCTTCACCAGCCCCGCGGCAATCAGCCGCTGTGCCTCGCTGCGCGACAGCCGACAGGCCGCAGCCAGCACAGCGTCCAGCCGCTGCTGCTGCACCGTCAGCCGCAGGCTCTCGCCCTCTGGCGGTATCAGCTGCGGAGTCTCCGTCGCCACGCTCACCTTCAAACTCGCCCGCCCCGCGCTGTCCAGGTTGGCGGCGATGTAATCCGCCACCTCCTCCAGCGCGAACAGGTAGGCGCAAGGCGCGTCGCGGTACGTCCCCATGGCGATGTCGCCGGTCATCTCCCGCTCAATCCCGAGGCCCATCATCGCGCCCAGCAGATCCCGGTGACCGGGGTTGGCGAATTTTGCATTCCACTGCAGCCGCAGCGCCACCACGGGCCAATCCCCCGCCTCGCGCGAATCCCCGGCATAAAACGCCGCCACGCAGCGCTCGGCGCCCTCGTAGCCGCCCCACAGGGCGATCTTCACCCCAGCCCGGCTTGCCGCCGCGTTGACCGCAACCAGCGTCGAGGGCTCCAGGAAACGGGTGGCACAAACCCTGCCGGTGTGCTGCGCCCGCAGCGCCAGCTCGTTCAGGCGCTTGTCAAGCGCGCCGTCCATCACAGCCTCCGCGCCAACAGGTAGTACAGCCGCCACCAAAGCCGTCCCAGCAGTTGATAGGCGAGGATTGCGAAGAGGTAAGAGAAATCCACCGGCGCCTGGAAGTACTGCCGCAGCTTCATCGACAGGCCCTGGAAGGGGGCCACGAAGGGGCGGATGAAGTTCCCCAGGATGTAAAAAGCCCGGAAGTTGGGCCGAAACCAGCTGAGCACGCAGTAGACCAATATCGCCATCGTGATCAGTCGCAGGAAGATGTAGCCCGCGTAAAAAACCTCGTATAGACCCGGCATACGCCCTCACCTCCGTTCAAATCCCCTGCTCGTCAGAATCTGCGGTCCAGGTCGTAGGTGTCGTTGACCTCCACCGACATCGGCGCGACCAAATAGGTCCGGTCCGACGCCTTGCGGATGCTGGCGTGGAGGGCAAACACCGCGCCGGACAGGGTGTCCACCGCCCGCTGGAGCAGGTGGCCGTCCAGCTCGTCCATGGTCAGCACCACTGTGTTGTTGGCGATCAGCTGGTCGATGACCTCGCAACAGTCCTCCAGCGAGTGCAGCGAATACATCACCGTGCGGGAGCGCTGGCTGACCCGCATGGAACGCTGGGGACTGACCCGCTGGGGCAGGTTCCTGTCGCTGTAGCGGGGATCGGGCTGCTCGCTGTAGCGGGACTGCCTCGGCGCCCGGGGCGCGGAGGCATAGCTTGAATCGTCGAAGCGCGACGCGGTACGGCGCTCGCCCGTGCGATAGTCGTCATATCTCCGGGGCGCGCGGCTGTCGTATCGGCTGGACCGGGCGTTGTTCTCGGGCAGACGGCGCTGGGTGCCGCTCGTCCGGGCCGGAGTTGAACGGCTGCCTGCCGACGACGTGCGCTGCTGACGCGCGGGCGTGTAGGCTGCCCTGCGACCGTAATTGTCGCTGGAATACTCCTCGCCATAGGTATCCTGCGTGTCCTCGTCGTCCACCAGGCCGATGAAGTTCAACAGCTTGTTAAAGCCTCCGGATTTGTTGCGCGCCATGGTCTTCCCCTCTTTATCGCGTCATGCGTTGTAAGCCCTGTATGTTTCACCCGGTTTGCGACCGAGTCCAGTGTGGCGGCGCAGGCGTCGCCGCTACTCAAACGTCGTGGTTACATCCCTCAGATTTTTGCCGGCCTTGCGCCGAACAGCGCCCGTCCCAGCCGGACCATCGTCGCGCCCTCCTCGGCAGCGACGACGCAGTCGTCGGACATGCCCATCGAGAGCGTGTTCATCCCGATGCCGGTCAGGTCCATGTCCCTCAGGCGATCAAACCACTGGCGCATTCGCCGGAACAGGGGCCGCACGTCCTCGGGATCATCGGCGATGGGCATGATGGCCATCAGGCCCTGCACCGACAGCCCGGGCAATTCAGCGCAGCGGCGCAGGAATGGTATCAGGTCGTCCTCGTCCACGCCGGCCTTCTGCGTCTCGCGGGCGATGTTCACCTGCACCAGCACCGGAATCACCTTTCCCTCCGCCAATGCCCGGCGGGAGATCTCCTCCGCCAGGGCGTCCCGGTCCAGGGACTGTATCATCGCCACCCGCTCCACAGCCGCCTTGACCTTGTTGGTTTGCAGCCGCCCGATCAGGTGGATTTCAAAGCCGGGGTTCAGTTTTTCCTGTTTGGACACCAGCTCCTGCACCCGGTTTTCGCCCAGTATGCGAATGCCGCCGTCCCAGGCCATGTTGATGGTCTCGGGGTCGATGGTCTTGCTGACGCCGCAGATCGTGGCGCCGCCCCACTTGGCCGAAGCATCGCCAATGCGCGCCTGCCAGCGCGCGATATTCGAAAGCAGTTCCTCGCGATTCATAGCTGTTCTCCGATCACTTGATCAGTACTGTCTGGCCCAGCTGCAGGGCCCCCTCCACCATAGGCTGGATCATGGCGATGGTGCCGTCGGTGGAGAGCACCTCCACAGGCACAAAGGTGCCGCCGGGCACGTCATACACCCACACGCCCATCTGGCCGTTTTCGTTATACAGCGCCTCGACCCGCACAGACAGGCCCGTCAGCGTGATGCTGAACTGTGCCTTGCCGGTGCGCTTGTAGATCAGCGGCCCAACGGGGTCGCGCACCTCGAAGATCGCCAGCGTGGTGTCGTTTTCCTTTTGCACGCTGTGTACCGACGCGGTGTAGCTGAGGTCGTCGAAGCCCTCCATTTGGATGTAGTAGTTGTCCTGGCCCACCATGGGCGTCCAGGTATTGCCGGCGTACAGCACCGCCACGTACCAGCGATCCTGGTCCACAATACGGTAAATGCCGTCGCTGAGGGTCTTGCGGGTATTCTCCAGCCGTTCCCCCGCCAACACCGAGCGCACCTGCGCTATGGACAGCGTGTTCAGCGTGCTGGGGGTCAGGTCGGTTTCATAGCCGTCGATATAAAAGGACACCACTCCGTCCCGGTCGGCATTGGACACCGTTCGCCAGGACTGGATAGAGGCCAGGCGGGTATTCTCCTCATCGTACAGCTTGGTCAGCTTGCTGTCACCCCGCTTGTTCTGGCGCAGATATTCCTGGCGACGCACCATTTCCGTCTCCAGCTGACTTGCCACAGTCTTCAGGTTGCCGATGGTCTGTCGGGTGATCAGGTTCTTGAACTCGATGGCTTTGCGGTTGACCTTCTGATCCAGCTCCTGGAGCTGTGAATCCACGATATTGGCCAGCAGCTGCTTGTGGTAGTCCTGGATCTTCTTGCGGGTGGTCTCCAAGGCGTTCAGCAGGCTCTCGGAATAGCCGGTGGCGTACAGGTTGGCCACGGTGGTGCCCTCGGTCACAAGCGAATCCTCCGCGGCGATATATTCGACCCGCGCCGTGGATTCAGACAGAGTCACCGACTCGTCCCGGATGATCACGCAGTCCACCGTTTGGCGCTGGTCGGCGTTGGCCATCATGATGACCGTCTCCTTCGAGCTGGGAAACAGCCTGGGCCGGAGGATCAGAAACGCGATGACAAGCAAGGCCAGCAGAAACAGGAAGAACCTGCCGGTCACTCTCTTTCTGCGCATAGCTCACGCCCCGATCGCTCGTAAATTAGGCCGCCACCCTTTCCCCCCACGGGGACAAAGTGGCAGGGTACAACCATCGTATTCTATATTATACCCCCTGTTGGGTTATGATTCAATGCGCATCAATTGACTTTTTTTCGCCATATGCATTATAATGTGACGCTCGTTTTAACGGGGCAATCCCTCGCAAACAATTCCGGCGCCTGTCCATCCCCTGATTGAGCCTGTCATTATCACCGCCCTTCGACAATATCAACATATCGGGTACCTCCCCGCATCCCCCCTCCCGGGCGTTGGATAGCCCTCGACCCGTTTATTAATACTAAGCTCAATCTAAAAGTAAACATATCCGGAGCAGATTTTTCGTTCTGCCTAAGCTGAACGGAGGGAAGCGATGCAGCGCATCGTTGACCGCAGTGAAGCAACGGCAGGGCGAAAAAGATGCCCGCAGATGGTTGCTCTTTAGATTGAGATTAGTATAAGGAAATACCGTGAGCTTCAGGGCATCGTGGCCGCCTTCAGAGACATCAGCCGTACGTTACAGCTCAGCGTCCCTGATAAACTCCCTCAGTCTGGCCTGACGGCCAGCCAGCCCCCTCAGGGAGGGGGCCTGAACGGGAGCCTGTATGGTGTATTCTCACACCAAAAGGCTCCCTCCCTGAGGGAGCTGGCACGCGAAGCGTGACTGAGGGAGTGTACGCTGAGCAGTAACAGCCGTACATATCAGCATTGTCATTTTTTACCAAACACAGTAGACAAAAAGGGCCACAGATGCTATAATTTTGGAGTTGATGGTATAATATTGCCTGATTATATACGCTCCGGCCTGAATTAAATGAAAGGCGGTCCAAATATGCAGAACAAGCGGTCCCACAATCGCGTCGGCGGGGTTTCCGCAAACGCCCTTACGATGCCGATTGTGGTGATTTTGTCCATATTACACGTGATGATCATCGCCGTGATCGTGATGATCAACACCAACAGCACCAATCTGTCCATCATCACGTCCAACGCCAGCCAGTACACTCAGGAAGCGACGTCGCTGCTGGCGGGCTCCAGCCTCCTGTCGGAGACCTCGTCCAACTACGTGCTGATGCCCCTGACCGAAGCGGGCGAGGTGAACGTATCTCCCCTCCAGGCCTACGCGAACGAGCTGAGCATACCGCGGCGGGGCGAGGATATCCTGGAAAAGTTCAGAGGCCACAAGATCAACCCGAAGGAGCTGGAATTGCTCGAAACCGCAGCCGAAAGCGCCAACTATATGCTCGAAGCCCAGCTGCACGCCATCAGCCTGGTCAATTCGGTGCATCCAATACCCCAGATCAAACCGCTGACGAACATCCCCCTGGTCGAACTGACCGAGGAGGAAAAGGCCATGTCCGACGACCAACGGCTGACTGCGGCGCGCACGCTGATCCTTGGCTCGGTCTACGGCATGAACAAGCAATCCGTCTCCCAGAACGTCAACGCCTGTGTGGAAGTCTTGCAGGGCACCTCCGCCGGGATGGCGGCACAGGCTGCCCGACGCATCGGCCTGCTGCGCACCGTGCTGTGGATCATCACAATCTCCATCGTGATCGTGCTGATCATCACCTTCACCATGCTGTATCGGCAGCTGCTGTCGCCGCTCGGGCGTTTCGTCACGCTGATTCCCGAGGATTTGCCGCTCGATGAAACCCGGGGCTTCCAGGAGGTGCGGCTGGTAGCGGCGGCCTACAACGACGTGCTGACGCGCCGCAATGCCCTGGACAGCATACTGCGCTCGGCGGCGGAGACCGACGCGCTGACGAACCTGCCCAACCGCTACCGCTTCGAGCAGTACCTGCTGGAATCCGAAACCAGCGGCTATTCCATGGCGGTGCTGCTGTTTGACGTGAACTACCTGAAGCAGACCAACGACACCGAAGGCCACCTGGCCGGCGACAGGCTGTTGCGCACCGCGGCGGATTGCATCTCCTCCTGTTTTGGCGAAAATTGCTTCCGCTTCGGTGGCGACGAATTCGCGGCCATCGTAAAGGACTGCAACCCCGACAGCATCGACCGCATGGTAGCCCAGTTCGAAAAGGCCGAGGAAGAGCAGAACGTGAGCATCTCCCTGGGCTACGCCTACACCGAGGAGATCGGGCATACTACGTTCCGCAAGCTGCTGGATGAGGCCGACCAAAAGATGTACGCCCAAAAGAAACAGATACATACCCGGGCTGACTGAGGGCATAATACAATGGGGGCCGTTTCAAGGCAATTAGCGAAGCATAGGTAATGGTATGATGAGAGGAATTTTGACCAGGTCCAGCCTGCAGAAATCGCAGGTTACCTGGCAGGTAATCAAGATTGTTGCAGGCTGTAGATGATTGAAATTCATCCATCAGACCGCTGCCCGTATTGTGCGGTATTTCCTTAAGGAGTCCTTCCCCATGATTCAATTCACACCCACGAGCCTGGTCCTGTTTGGGCTGACCTTTCACTGGTACGGCGTGATCATCGCGACGGGCATGGCCCTGGCCGTGGCGCTGGCCTGCGCCCGGGAGCGCCGCTTGGGCCTCCCCAAGGATACGGCGCTGGACCTCGCGCTGCTGGGCATTCCCATGGCCATCGTGTGCGCGCGCCTCTATTATGTGGTCTTTTCCTGGCGCGAGTACGCCGCCAACCCCATCCGAGCATTGTACATCTGGGAGGGTGGCATGGCCATCTACGGCGGCATCATCGGCGGCGTGCTGGCGGGATACCTGTACGCGAAGCACAAGGGGCTCCCCTTCCTGGCCCTGGCCGACCTGGCCGCGCCCTCCATCGCCCTGGGCCAGGCCATCGGACGCTGGGGCAACTTCGTCAACCAGGAGGCCTATGGCGCCGTTGCCACCCAACCCTGGCAGCAGCGCTTCCCCATCTCGGTGTTTATACAGGCCGACGGGCAGTGGCACTTCGCCACCTTCTTCTATGAGTCCGCCTGGTGCTTTATCATCGTGGCGGCGCTGCTCATCGCCGAACGAAAGAAGATGTTTCACCGGGACGGCGAAATCTTTCGCGCCTATATATTCCTCTACGCTCTGGAACGGGCGCTGGTGGAGGGACTGCGCACCGACAGTCTGTACCTGGGGCCTTTCCGTGTGTCCCAGCTGCTCAGCCTCGCCGCGCTGCTGACCTGCGCCGCAACCCTGGTTGCCCGCGGTTCAAAAAAGGAGCCTGCGGTGGCAACCCTCGTCTGCTGCGTCGCCATGGCCGCGCTGCTGCTGGCCGGCAGGCCTGCGCTCGCCCTCATCCCCGCCGCCGGAGCGCTGTTTCTGTTCTGGCATGCGACAACGAAAGCATAAGCTGCGCTATATATGCCTGGTTTCGCTGCTCGCGGCCTTCAGCCTCTGGGAAACCTGTTTGGCAGCCAGGATTACCGCCCGCTTTCCTCGGGCCTTCAGGAACTGGACGAGCGACGTGTAGTCGCCATCGCCGCTGACGATCACAAAGATGTCGATGCTCTTGTTCTTATCGAAAATCCCCTTCGCATCCTTTATAATTTTCTCGTCAATCTTGTTTTTCTCCCGGGGACCCGCCATGAGTATGGGCTTATAGCCGTACCGTCCTATCGTGGATTTCCAGCCCTCGGTGATCGGATCCTTTTGCATCGCGTAATACCTGACCTCCGCAACCTCGCCGATTTCGTGGATAATCCTGTCGATGCTGGCCGCGTTCGAGCAGGAAATGTTCTCCGCATCGATAAAGACCATCGTGTTGCGCTTCCGGCCAGGCTTATTTGATTTTTGCTCCTTTTCCTCTTCCATGCGCTCGATATACGCCCATTCCTCTGCCGTCGCTCCCGTGCTCATGGCATCCATCAGCGCGTCACCCTCAAGCCCCCACAGAAAATCCCAATCGCTCATGATCTCTCCTCTCCCATGACCATCATCGCCCTGCAGCCCTTCTCAATCTGCCCGTACACCTCGGCAAACCTGCCCGTGTACCAGGGGTCGTCAATAGCCTCATCGCTTCCGGCAAAGGACATCAACAGGCGTATTTTGCCGTCGGGATCGCCGCCTGTGATCCGCAGCATATTTCTTATGTTATAGGGCTCCATGGCCACCAGCCAGTCGTAATAGTCATAATCCTCCCGGGTCATCTGCCTTGCGGCGTGCCCCTTGCAGGAAATGCCGTGCTTTGCCAGCTCCGACCGGGCCGGCGGATACACTGGGTTGCCGATCTCCTCCCGGCTGGTGGCGGCGGAGGCGATTTCAAATTCATGCTCCCGTCCGGCGTCCTTTACCAGCTTCTTCAAAACATATTCCGCCATCGGCGAGCGGCAGATATTGCCGTGGCAGACGAAAAGTATGCGCGTCATTTTCAAACTCCTCCTGCTTTCTGACGTTTGCAGCCCTTTCCGATGCACCACCGCTCCTGATCTGAGGGTGTGGCTGTCAGGCCGCGCCTTTCCCCGAATTCCATTATACAATATGTCCGTAAATCATGCCACCATAAAAAACGCTGCGCTCAGCTTGTCAAACCGAGCGCAGCGCGAAATTGTATCGCGTCTGTCAGATCTCCAGGTAGGAATCGGCGTACAGGTTGTTGTTCTTGATGATGTCGCAGGTCTTGACGGTCTCCATCAGGCGCACGTCGTTGGGGTTCACGAT
>ONJE01000116.1 GCA_900318045.1 uncultured Eubacteriales bacterium | reverse complement strand
GTGAGTGTACACTGTGCTATACATGTTATTGAAACAAGCCTATCTGATGTCGTCCACAACGCTGACCCTAGCGCAGACTCAGGGATGGGATGGTCACGTGGACTGGCCAAGCCTGCGACAAGGCGAACGTGGGGCTCACGTGGGAATTCTGTTAAGGCTTTGATATGATAGAAACGGGTTCGCTCCGAGATGCATTTCACAAGGCAAGGGCGAGCCCCATTTGGAGATTGAGGGGGTGCGCAATGTTACGTTCGTAGTTGCAAATCATAGTTCCACTCAATGTGTGGGTCTGCACCCGCGGGGGCATCATGCGCACGTGCCGTCGCCGATCATCACGGCGATGGCCAGCGCGACGACGGTCAGGGGAAATACTACCGTATTCGCCGCGTTTCCATAGCTGCCGAGATAGGCGGCGTTGGCAATGAAAATCTGATCGACGATGTTGTAAAGCGCTGCCACCAGCAGGGAAATAATGCAGGGAACAGCATATTTGCGCATGAGCGTTCCCGGCTTTTCCGCAATAAGAAACTTATTGGAACGAACAACTGACATGGTACGATACCTCCAAAACATGGTAATGCGATACACCGTCGTATCGTATCTGCGAGGTGTATCGCATGTATCGTGCCACATGTATTCTGCTGAAATTTATTGTGCCATAGGAAAATTAAATCTTGTTGTATACATACCGGTTCCGTCTGTGATCCCGTGATAGAAATCCAGGCAGATCCAGTCCTCGTGATAGCAGACACACCAGACATGGAAGTTGGTCTCTTCTGCGTTCAGACGGATACTGCTGTCTGTATGGAGTACGGCAATGGGAGCAGGATTTTTCACATAAAAGTAGTTCTCGTTGTCCTTTTTCATACGCACGCAAAGATAGGGATAGCGCTGCCGGGTCTTCTCGACTGCCTCCTTCAGAAAAAGATCGTCAATCTTATCTCGCAGTCTGAGTTTCAAGCGAACCGTATAATCCAAATGATTACCAAATGATCCTATCACGGGCAGGACCTCTCCCAAGGTTACAGCGTACATTTAATTCATCTCCTTTAATGTCATCTACAGCTGGATTGTCTTGCCCAATAGAAGCAAGGTTAACCTGGCGAATCAAAACGGCACATGGATGCTGCCGGAGGGATTTGAAGAGCTATCAGTAAACTCCGATGGAGCGTCGCATAGCGATGAATCAATGCTAAATGGTGCGGCAGAAGCTGAACCGGTGGATGCTACAGCTGGTGAGTTGTGAATATGTCTTCCGGACGTTCGCTACGTGTGGCGGGGTTGACACCGGCTAGATGATCGTCATGTCCACATAATAAAGCGGGGTTTCTCAACGGCCTGCAACATAGTTACTCAGATCATCTCGCAGGTGGCATCCACCACCTATGGTAGGCAGCGCGTATGAAAGCAACACCGGTGCGATGGGGCTCTCCGTCACATGCTTCCCTGACACCTTTACAGACATAGACTAATCCGGTTCCTTGTCCTTATTCAAGAGATTCCTGATTAGCTCGGTGACACGCCTGGCGCATGTGTGGTCTTCGCCGCTGGCCGTCACGCCGACCACGACGTTTTCTTCCCGGACAATGCCCGGAAAGTAAAAATCGCACAGCGTCCTGTCGCTTGAGGCGTTCACGGGGATGTCGCGAAGCCT
This sequence comes from uncultured Eubacteriales bacterium, assembly GCA_900318045.1. Classification (GTDB taxonomy): domain Bacteria; phylum Bacillota; class Clostridia; order Christensenellales; family Aristaeellaceae; genus UBA2862. The sequence continues at coordinate 5,793 of ONJE01000116.1, read as the reverse complement.
GCAATCATCACAGATCGTGGCGTTCAGTTCGGCATCGTCGGTCGCAGCGAGGACGATATCTGCGCCGCTGATGTCCGTCATTTCATAGGCCCTTCGGATGAGGCGCAGCCTGCCCGCGACAGCCAGCGCTTCAATATCTGAATGGACTTCCGGCGCGATGACGGTGATGTGCGGTGTAAACTGCGACAGCACAGCCACGCGGCGGGCGGCGATTTTGCCTGCGCCGATCACGACCACATGCATTGCGGAAAGGTCGATGAACAATGGAAAGCAGGGATACTCCGCCATGATTACTTCCTCTTCTTTTTCACAAAATGGTTCAGCACACCGCCCACGACGATTATCGCCAGCGATATATACAGCACCTTCTTGGCGGCCTCCTGGGGGATCTGGCTCTTGTCTCCCAGGGACTCAGAGTAGAAGGTCAGCGTGTATTCAATCTCCAGGGGATCGCCCATGGCCGTGGTGTCCGCGATGACCTCCATCGGCTCGTCCATCGATATGATGGGGATCTCGAATGTGGAATTGCCGCCGTCTGTGGATAGATTTTCATAGATGGTCTCGCCAATAACCATGTAATCGTAGTAGGGACTGCTCCAGAGCAGGCGGGCATAGGCCTTGCCCTCGCGCACGATCAGCAGTGTGGGAGAGCTGACGTTCGCCCTGCCGCTGCCGCCCGCCAGGTTGACCTCTATGGAGTACTCTCCGTCGGAGCGCGGCAGGGAGACCGGCTCCAGAGGCACTGGCTTGGCCGCTTCCGATTCATCGTCGTCCAACGTCGCTTCGCCGTCCGGTTCAAATGCGATAACGGCCTTTTCCACCAGTTCATAGTCGGGCAGCTCGAAAGCCAGCGCATCCTCCGGCAACGCAGAAGCGTCAATCAACAGCTGCCGGTCATACCACATCTGCCGGTTTCGGCTATAGGCAGCGCATTCAAAAGGCGCATTGAGCGCCGGAACGGGGATGGTGAACACCGTGAAACGCTGTCCCTCGTCCCCAGAGATCCAATCTCCCTCTGTGGCGTTGCCCGCCTGCTCCGCCGTACCCATGTAGACGTACAGGTAGCTGCGGCTGCCAATGGTGATATTTGCTACCATCTCATCGCCGCTTACGGTCAACTCCGCCTCGATGATCTTGAAAAACACCGAGGTGGATTCCACTTTTACCTCATAGGTGCCATCCTCAATGTCCCGGCCATAGATGGGGACCATGCCATAGCTGCCGACCTTGCGGTCCCGAATGGATCGTTCAGCCTTCGCCTGACGATCGGTATAGTCTGTCTTCTTCGGGGTCAATATGGTCACAGCGAGTGCAGACTGAAATGAAAGCAGCAGCATCGCCAGCAGGAGCCACGATCCCAGTCTCTGCCCTCTATGTCGCATCGTTCACAACCCCCGCTTGAATTCGTCTCGCGTGTCGCGCATGCCTGACATACAGATCGCGCACAGCCTGATATTCGCCCATGCCCTTGAGAATGCACTCCGTCTGAATCCCTGTCGCGCTGATCTGAGATTTCCACGACTCCGGCCCGTCGCCCGCCATGTCCCTGACCGCGTGCCCGCCTGCGACCACCAGCAGCGGCGCGATGGTAACCTTCCGCGGCTTTCTGGCGTTTATACGCGCCAACACCGGCGCGATGCCGGGTTCATGCTCCACGGTTCCCACACAGATGTTGGCGTGGACGCTTTCCCTGAATCGCTTGTCCAGCAGTTCATAGGAGGCGAAGGAGCTCCTGGCACTTCCGTGCCCCATCAGCGCGAGCAGTTCGTCGTCCCGCAATTCGGCATATGTGGAGATGATCGCGTCCGCGAGATCGGACAGGCTTTCGACATCCGCCAGCAACGGATCGCCCATATTGAGAGCATCAAAGCGTTTGACATAAGCGGATATCGCCTGTCGAACGGCCTCATATTCGCCGCCCACCATCATATGGGTGGCCTGAACGAGCAGATCTGTCACACCGTCCCCAAGTATCCTCTCCATGGCTTCGGAAACGGAATCGATTTGAATTCCCTTCTCAGCTTGCAGTTTCCTGCGGATCATTCCGCTGTTCCAAGCCCGATAGAGGCGCGTTCCGGAAAGGCTGTCCGCAGATCCGTTTCAATCTCATCAATGGTTTTCTTGCGCGTCTCCTCATAGGCAGTCCCAAAGCTGACTACCATAAGTGCGGTTCGATTCATCATAGCACCTCGTCACAGGTTTTTCTTGCGATAGACAAAAACCACCGAAATCACGCCAAACACGATCAGGTAACCCAACAGTATCGCGAAGCCGAACCAGCCCGGTGCTTCGCCATTGGAGATGGCCCGGATCATGCCGCTGGCCTGGGAAAGGGGCAGCAGGGAGATCACCTGCCTGAACCCGGCGGGCATTTGGTCGGTGGAGAAGAAGGTGTTGCACAAAAAGGACATCGGCATGATGATATAGGATGTAAAGCGCGGCGCGTCGGTATAGCTCTTGGCCAGGAACGACATCACCAGCGCGATGGTGGAAAACACCGTGCCGTTCAGAAACATGATGAGTATGGAGATCCCGTTGAAGACCAGATTTGTGCGGATGGGAGATGTCAGCAGCAGTATGATGCCGCCCGCGTACATGCCCCGCAGGCTGCCGCCGATGACCTGCCCCAGTATGAACTGCCACAGCGGCGTGGGCGACACCATGATCTGATCCAGCGCCTTTTCATACAACCGCTGCACGCTCATGTTCTGGGCAATGGCGGAGAAGGAACCCGTCATGGTCGCCATGGCCACGATGCCTGGGATCAGGAAGTGCAGGTAGGGCTCTCCATGGGAGGTGGTCTGGATGCCCATACCAAATATGATCAGGTACATCAGCGGGGAGATCATCGCCGCAACGGTGATCTTGTAAAAGTCCCGCTTGAACTCCACCCATTTTTCCCAAAGAACGGTAATAATGCCCATCTACAGCTTCCTCCCCGCCACATCCACGAACACGTCCTCCAGCGTCGTGGCCCGCAGCGCCGCGTCCCTGCCCGCCTTTGAGAGATAGGCGATCGCGTCGTCACGGTTGTGGAAATACCGGCTGACCAGATTGTCCTGAGAAGTCTCATCCACCGCGAACGCGCCCAACTCCTGAATCAGGTTTTCAGGGCTGTCCAGCTTTTGCAGCTTTCCCTGGTTGATCAGCGCCACGCGGCCACAAAGTGCCTGGGCCTCCTCGATGTAGTGGGTGGTCAGCACGATGGTCATTTTGTCGCCGTTCACACGGCGCAGAAGGTTCCACATCTGCCGCCTTGACAGCGCGTCCATGCCCGCCGTGGGCTCGTCCAGCAGCAGGATCTCCGGCTCGATCATCAGCGCCCGGCAGATCATCAGCTTACGCTTCATGCCGCCGGACAGGTGCCGCACCGTGCGATGACGATACTCGATCAGACCGGCAAATTCCAGCAGCTCGTCGGTCTTTTGCCGGATGACCTTCCGGGGGAGGAAGTACAGCCGACCCTGGTACTCCATGACCTCGTTCATGTTCATGTCCTGGCGCATGGAATATTCCTGGGTGATGACGGACAGCTTGCGCTTTTGTTGGCTGGCCTTGCGGTCCAGCCTCTGCCCGTCGATCAGTATTTCTCCTTCCGTAGGCAGCAGCACCGTGGACATCATGGAGATGGTGGTGGTCTTGCCTGCGCCGTTGGGACCCAGGAGCCCAAAGAACTCCCCGGTCTCGATGCGCAGGCTCAGATGATTCACCGCCGTGAAGTCGTCGAACTTCTTGGTCAGGTTTCTTAATTCAATCATGGTTTTCCTTCGCGATAATCAAAGAGAAATAGCCCGCGTCGTCCGGAATTTCATCCAGGCTCCGGTACATCTTCTCATTCTCCATGCTGCAGTTTTCCACCATCTGGACCTTCCGTCCGCTCTTTCTGAGCATTTCTTTGACGGCGGCCATCTGGCTGGCGGACTTCATCAGCACATAGGTGCCCGGCTGCTCCAGCGCGTGGTCCAGCTTGTGCACCGCGGGCACCACGTGCAGCTGCTCGTCCCACTCCACCAGCGGCAGGTTCAACCGCGCCGCCGCCGCGCAGAAGGAGCTGATGCCCGGCACCAGCTCCACCTGGTAGCCGTCCGCCTCCAGGTAGTGTTGGATGTAGCTGAAGGTGCAGTAGATCGTCGGGTCGCCCAGGGTGATGTACACCAGGTTTCTGCCCGCATCCAGTATGCTCTCCACCAGCTTCGCGGCCTTCTGATGCTCTTTGTCGATCAGTTCCCGATCCTTGACCATGGGCATGTAGATCGGCACCAGCTCCTTTTCAGCGATTTCAGGCACCACGCCCGCCGCGATTTTGTAGGCCACAGCCTCCTTCGGTTCCTTCCCGGGCACGGCGATCACGTCGTTCTCCCGGATCAGCTTCGCTGCCTTGTAGGTCATCAGTTCAGGGTCGCCGGGGCCGACGCCCACGCCATAAGCGATTCCGCGCATATCAACGCTCTCCTTTTCGTTTATCCTTCAATTCACGGGCGGCTTCCTCCACCCGCTTCACCAGGGCTTCCAGCGTCGCCTTTTCGGAGACCCACGTCCGCATGCCGCGCTTCTGCGCCTCAGCGGCGGTCTGCCTGCCGATGCAGACGGCGTTCACCCGGCTGACATCCACATCCGGCACGGCGGCGGCAAAGCCCCGCACCGTGGAGGCGCTGGTGAACACCGCGAAATCCACGTCGGCCATCAGGCCCTCGGCGTCCGGGGTGACGGCGTATTTCGTGTCGTAGGTGGCGACATCGGTGACGGTCAGATTCTCGCCCTTCTCCAGTTCCTCGATCAGTTCATGGTTGCCGATGGCCGCCCGGGGGATGAGGATGCTGGAACCCGGCGCGCAGACATCTCGAAGCTCCCGGCCCAGCGTCTCGCCATCATATACCGACGGAAGGAAGTCCGCCCGCAGGCCGTATTTTAGCAGCGCCTTCTGCGTTCCCTGACCGATGGCCGCCAGCTTCACGTCGCCCAGCGCCCGCAGGTCGCGCAGCGAGATCAGCCGGTCGAAGAATATGCTCACGCCGCTGGGACTGGTAAACACCAGCCAGTCGTAGCCGCCTCTGGAAAGGCACTCGATGGCCGCGTCCACCGCCGTCATGTCCTTTACCGGCACAGTGTGGATGGCGGGCAGCTCCAGCACCTCTGCGCCTTTTTCCCGAAGCATATTCGACAGCGTTGAAACCAGTTCCCGGGGCCGGGTGACCAACACCCTCACGCCTGCCAGGGACCGCTTTTCTGCCCAGCCAAAGGTGTCCGCCAGTCCGCACACCTTCCCCACGACGATGATTGCGGGGGTCTGTATGACCCTCTCCGAACACACCCTTTGAAGCGTACTTACCGTGGCGCTCACCCGTCGCTGCTTCGACGTGGTACCGCGCTCCAGCACCGCCGCGGGCATATCCGGGTCCATGCCCGCCGCCAGCAGGCCGTTCATCAGGTCAGGCAGTGCGGCGATGCCCATCAGGAAGATGAGCGTTCCCCGGGTGCGCACCAGCGCGTCGAAGTCGATGTCGTAGCTGTGGTCGGCGCGGCGGTGACCGGTGATGATGTGTACCGAAGAACAGAAGTCCCTGTGCGTCACGGGGATGCCGTTGTAGGCCGGAACCGCAAACGCGCTGGTGACGCCGGGCACGATCTCAAAGGGAATGCCATGCTGAACCAGCAGCTCCAGCTCCTCGCCGCCGCGCCCGAACACAAACGGGTCGCCGCCCTTCAGGCGCACCACGCGCTTTCCGGCAAGCGCCTCCTCCAGCAACACCTTGTTGGTCTCCTCCTGTCGAAGGAAGTGATTGCCCGAGCGCT
>ONJE01000329.1 GCA_900318045.1 uncultured Eubacteriales bacterium | reverse complement strand
GACCGGGCTGACCGACGGCTCCCACTGCTCTGTCTGCAATGCGATCATTAAGACACAGGAGACCATCTCCGCCACAGGCCACACCCCCGTCACCGACCCCGGCAAAGCGCCCACTGTCACCGAATCCGGCCTGACTGAAGGCTCCCACTGCTCCGCATGTGGGGTAATATTTATTCCCCAAGAGGTCATTCCCCGGCTGGTTTCGCTGAAGGAGTGCACGATCAGCGTCAAGGACGCGGTTTATACCGGCAAGGCCCTCAAGCCCGCGCCCGTGGTGAAGTACAACGGCAGCCGGTTGGTCGAGGGGACCGACTACACTGTCACCTACAAGAACAACAAGGCCATTGGCGCCGCGACGGTCACGCTCACAGGCATGGGAAACTACGCCGAATCCGTTGATGTGGCGTTCAAGATCAACCCCAAGCCCGTGGCGCTGTCCAAGCTGACGGCGGGCACAAAGCAGCTGACGGTGACGTGGAAGAAGGGCAAGAACATCACCGGCTATCAGGTCCAGTACAGCCTGAAAAAGAACTTTGCTTCCGCCAGGACAGTCACCATCAAGAAGGCCGCCACGGTTTCAACCGTTTTGAAAAAGCTGACGTCTAAAAAGGCTTACTACGTGCGCGTTCGCACCTACAAAACCGTCAAGGGCAAGAAGTATTATTCCGCTTGGTCCAAGGCGAAGGTGGCAAAGGTAAAGTAAGGGGAAGGCAATGTGAAGAGAAAGGGAAATAGTTTATGAATGAACTGCCAAAGGACCCGATGATCCTGTACAGCGTGCTGAACATGAAGCTGAGGGATTTTTACGGGTCGCTGGACGCCCTGTGCGACGATATGGACGTGGACAAACAGGCGCTGCTGGAAACCATGGCGAAGGTCGGCTTTCGCTACGATCCCGAGAGGAACGCCTTTGTCTGAGCGTTTTCAACAAAGAAACGGCATCCCATTCCGTTCACGCAGATGGAATGGGATGCCGTTTGCTTGATTTGTTCTCCCTACCGCTCGTTCACATACTTCACCGCTTCGGTGGCGGCCATGGCGCCGTCGGCGGTGGCAGTGACCAGCTGGCGCAGGGCCTTGGCCCGGTTGTCGCCGGCGACGAACACGCCCGGGGTGCGCGTGTGGCAATCCTCGCCCGAAGCGGCATAGCCGGAGCCGTCCAGGTCGATCAGGTTTGCAAAATTGTTGTTTTCCGGCACCCGGCCCACGGCTACGAACAGGCCGTTCAGTTCAATGGTGCGCACGTCGCCGGTGTTCTTGTCGGTCACTTCGATGGCCTTCAGCTTCTTCTCGGCGATCAGCTTGGTGACGTTGGCATTATAGACGATTTCGACATTCTCCCGGGCCTTCAGGCGCTCGGCGTTGGTGTCGTCGCCTCGGAAGCTGTCGCGGCGGTGGATCAGGTACACCTTCTGGCAGAGGTCCGCCAGGTACAGCGCATCCTCCAGGGCGGTGTTGCCGCCGCCCACCACGGCCACGGTCTTCTTGCGGTAGAAGTTGCCGTCGCAGGTGGCGCAGTAGCTGACGCCCCGTCCCACCAACTTGTCCTCGTCCGCGACGCCCAGCTTGCGGTTGGCGGAGCCAGTGGCCAATATGACCGCCTTGGCCCGGTACTCACCCTTGTTGGTGACGACGACCTTCCCGTCGCCCTCGTCCCGCAGCTCCACGGCCTTCTCGAACCTGAACTCCGCCCCCAGGCCCTTCGCCTGCTCATAGACCTTCTGGGAGAAGTCAAAGCCGGAGATGTGGGCCTCCACGGGGTAATTTTCAATGTCGGGGGTGTTCAGAATCTGGCCGCCGCAGCTGAGCGCCTCCAGCACCAGCACGCTCTTGCCGGCGCGACGGGCGTAAATGGCGGCGGTCATGCCGGCGGGACCGCCGCCGACCACGACAATGTCATACATAGCTCAGCCCTCCACCAGCTCGGCGATGGCATCTTTCGCGATCAGGCCCACGCTGCGGTTGACCTCCTCGCCGCCCTTGAAAACCACCAGGCAGGGGATGGAAGACACATCGTACTCATCTGCAAGCTCGTCCTCCTCGTCGATGTCGATGGAGACGATCTTGTAGGCGGTATTGCCCTCGGCCAGCTCGTCCAGCATGGGCTTCATCGCGCGGCAGGGGCCGCACCAGCCCGCGTTGAAATCGGCCAGCACCGGTACGTCGGACTTCAGAACCTCGGCTTCAAAATTCTCCTTGGTAACATTGATAACAGACATATTTCGCATCTCCTTTACTCGTATCATGCGTTACATTCCATAGATCCTTCGACTTCGCTTCGCTCAGGACGACAGGTACACCGTGTCATTCCCGGTAAAGCGAAGAATCTGTATGCTATCATATCAGCGCGGCGATGTCCGACTCGAAGGACATGGGATCGCTGGTGGGGTTGAAACGCTTGACCACGTTGCCCTCCCGGTCCACCAGGAACTTGGTGAAATTCCACTTGATGTCGTTCGGCTTCTTGCAGGTGGTGCTGATCTTGGCGATCATGGCCATGGCGGCCTTGTTCTTCATGCCCTCCACCTTCTCGTCGGGCTGGGCGGCCTTCAGGAAGGTGTACAGCGGCTCTTCGGTCTCGCCGTTGACGTCGATCTTGGCCAGCTGGTCGAACTGGGTCTTGTACTTCGCGGTGCAGAACTCGTGAATCTCGCTCTCATCGCCGGGAGCCTGGTGGCCGAACTGGTTGCAGGGGAAGTCCAGCACCTCGAGCCCCTGATCGTGATACTTCTCATACAGCTTTTCCAGCGCTTCATACTGGGGGGTGAAGCCGCAGCCCGTGGCGGTATTGACGATCAGCAACACCTTGCCCTTCAGGTCGGCCAGGTTCAGGGTAGCGCCCTTGCGGGCCTTGACGGTGTAATCATAAATGCTCATGGTGTGAACCTCCTTTATTTCGTTTGCTAATCAATTGTATCAAATTAAATTGTGCTTGTCAAGCGTTTGACAGCCTCTTGTGAGGTAAATGTTGTGTTAATCGTCGATAGCCCTTATATCTCGAGTGTTTCCCGGAATGCGCGCAGGTATTCGAGCGTTGAATAATAATGCTTTGTAGGTAACTATACAGGCAGGTAACTTCTGATTTATCGAGGTGTTAGCGGAATCGCCAAGGGTTGATCAAAGGGAACAGGGAACAGGAATGGCGGCTGGCGCGATCCTTAACAACGCTAACTTGCCGGGGGTATCGGGGGCGGAGCGCCCCGATCTTTAATCGTACGCGGCGGCATGTACGCCGCGGGCGGGGCTTTT
>ONJE01000016.1 GCA_900318045.1 uncultured Eubacteriales bacterium | reverse complement strand
ATCGTCAAGGCTGCCTTCGATATCTTCCGGGACGCCGTGAACCGCATGGTGGATCACAGCGGCGACGCGAAGACCGAGGCACAGATCCGCGAGCGCGTGTTGGCCCACGAGGGCGTGCGGCGCATTGACGTGTTGCGCACCCGGGAATTCGGCAGCCGGCTGTATGTAGAGCTGGAAATCGCCTTGGACGATTCGCTGACCCTCAGCGCGGCCCACGCCATCGCCGAGGAGGTCCACGACGACGTGGAGCAGACGTTTCCCCAGATCAAGCACATCATGATACACGTCAATCCGGCGGGAGAGGGACAGGCGGCTCACGCATGAATGCATGGCCGCTTTCGGGCACCTCTAAAAACGCTCATCACCGTCGGGCAGCAGGCTTAAAGCCCCTCGGCGAAGTGACAGGCGACCTGAGCTTCGCCGATGTCCCGCAGCGGGGGCGCTTCCCGTGCGCAGCGGGGTTGGGCGTGGGGGCAGCGCGTATGGAAGCAGCAGCCCGGTGGAGGGTTTGTCGGGCTCGGCGGCTCGCCCTCGAGCAGGCGCAGTTCCTTTCCCCGCAGCGATGGGTCCGGCAGCGGAACCGCATCCAGCAGGAAGCGGGTGTACGGGTGCCGGGGATGGCGGTAGACCGCCTCGGTCGGGCCGATTTCGCACACCTTTCCCAGGAACATGACGCAGATCCGGTCCGACAGGTAGCGCACCACGGACAGGTCGTGGCTGATGAACAGGTAGGTCAGCCCCCGGGAGGACTTGAGCGCCTTCAGCAGGTTCAGTATCTGGTTCTGCACGGATACGTCCAGTGCGGAAACGGGCTCGTCGCAGACGATGAACGCGGGATCGACGGCGATGGCGCGGGCGATGCCGATACGCTGCCGCTGGCCGCCGGAAAACTGGTGCGGGTAGCGGTACAGGAATTCCTCTTGCAGGCCCACCGCTTCGAGCAGCTCGACGACCTTTTGTGTCACCGCCTCCCGACCGTCGCACAGGCGCCAGTTTATGATGGGTTCGGCAATCAGGTCCCGCACCGACATCCGGGGGTCCAGCGAAGCGTAGGGGTCCTGAAATACCAGCTGCATCTGCCGGCGAAGGGGATGAAACGCCTTCTCCGACATGCCCGTGATGGATTGCCCGCGAAACAGCACCTCGCCCGAAGTGGGGTGGATCAGCCGGAGCAGCAGGCGGCCCAGGGTGGATTTTCCACAGCCCGATTCGCCGACCAACCCCAGCGTCTCACCATCGCGAATCTCAAGCGACACGCCGCTGACCGCGTGGACGCGCCTGTTTCCCGACACCGGGAAATCCTTTGTCAATTCCCGCGCCTGCAACAGAAATTCGCTCATCGTTTACCCTCCGCTCTATGGCATTCATGGCAGTCATGCCTGCGCCTTATGGCCATCATGCTACCGAGTTGCCAGAAGACAGCGAACCGCGTGTCCGGGCTCGATCTCCACGAGCCCGGGCGCTTCTTTTTCACAGGCCGCGACGCACCGGTCGCACCGCAGGGAGAAGCTGCAGCCCTCCGGCAGGTGGCGCAGGTTTGGCACCACGCCGGGAATGGTTTTCAGCGTCTCACAGCCCTCGCGCAGCGAGGATACGGACCAGAACAGGCCCTGGGTATAGGGGTGCAGCGGCCTTTTGAAGAGGACCTCCGTCTCCGCCTGCTCGACGATCTGCCCGGCGTACATCACGTAGACGCGGTCGCAGACCCGGGCGATGACACCCAGGTTGTGGCTGATGAGCAGCACGCTGGTGCTCGCGTCACGCAGTTTTTCCAGCAGCTTCAGTATCTGCGCCTCCACGGTCACGTCCAGCGCCGTGGTCGGCTCGTCGGCGATCAACAGCCGGGGCTTGCACACGGTGGCCATGGCGATCATCACCCGCTGCCGCAGCCCGCCGGAGAGCTGGTGGGGATAGCAGTCGAAGCGCGCCTCCGGCTCGGGGATCTCCACGTCGCGGAAGGCGGCGAGGGTCCTCTCCCGGGCCTCCCGCCAGGTGCAGCGACTGTGCAGCAGCACCGCCTCCGCGACCTGTTTGCCCACCTTCATCACCGGGTTCAGGCTGGTCATGGGCTCCTGGAAGATCATCGAAATCTCCGAGCCCCTCAGCTGCCGGCGCGCCTTCTCCGGCAGCGAGGCGATATCGCGGCCGCACAGTATGATTTCCCCTCCGGTCACCTCTCCCGGGGCACGGACAAGCCCCATGACAGCCCGGGCCGTCATGCTCTTGCCGCAGGCGGATTCGCCCACGATGCCCACGATACTGCCCTCGGGCACCTGCAGGGAGACGTCGTTGACGGGCGTGATCACGCCCTTTTCCGTCCTGAAGCGGACGAATAGATGCCTGACTTCCAGTGTCATCCGTTCCATCGTTGCTCCTGTGTCACTGCTTCTTTTGCCGGGGGTCCAGCACGTCCAGCAGGCCGTTCCCCAGGAAGTTAAAGGCCAATACGATCAGCATGATCGCCGCGCCGGGGGCAAAGCACAGCCACGGCGCGTTGTACAGGTACTGCCGGCCCGTGTTGATCATCAGCCCCCAGGAGGCGTTGGGCGGCTGTATGCCCAGGCCCAGGAAGCTCAGGCTGCTCTCCGTCAGGATCGACGTGGGTATGTTCAGCGTGAACAGCACCAGCAGCGTCGGCAGGCAGTTGGGCAGTATGTGCCGCCGCATGATACGATCCCTAGATACGCCGATGACCCGCGCCGCTTCCACGAATGCGCCGCTGCGAATCCGAAGTGTCTCGGAGCGCACCACCCTGGCCACGTTGGCCCAGTTGACCAGCGTCAGCGTGAGGAACACGTTCACGATGCCACCGCCCAGGGAATACATGATGACCATCGCCAGCAGCATGGATGGGAAGGCCAGCGTGATATCCGCGACGCGCATGATGATCGCGTCCGCCATCCCGCCCCGATACCCGGCGATCACGCCCATCAGCGCCCCGAGGATCAAACTGAGCAGCGCGGGAACGACGCCGATGAGCAGTGAGACGCGCGCGCCGAACAGCAGCCGCGTCAGCACATCCCGTCCGCCCTCGTCCGTGCCCAGCAGGTGCGCCGCCGAGGGCGGGGCCAGGCGGTTCAACAGATCCATGTCCGTCTCGGCATAGGGCGTCAGCAGCGGCGCGAGGATGGCCGCCAGCGCCATCAGCACGATGATGACGAAGGAGGCCATGGCCGTGCGATTCTCCCTGGCCATGCGGCGCATCAGGTCCCCGAAGCGCTCCTCCTCGCCGATCTGGCTCTCAAGCCGGAGGTCCGAGGCGCGCTCGATCCTCTTTCTCCTGTTCCAGGGCATGGCTCAATCCCCCCTTCGGATCCGGGGATCCAGCACCGCGTAGAGGCAGTCCGCGAGCAGGCTGCCGAGGATCACCATGCCGGTCGCGAGCAGCGAGGTGGCCTGCAGCAGGGGAATGTCGCGCCCGGAGATGGCCTGAACCATCAGCCGCCCCACGCCGTTGATGGAGAATACCGTTTCGGTGATCACCGCGCCGGAAAGCAGGCCGGAGAGCTGTATGGTCATCATGGTCATCACGGGCAGCATGGCGTTGCGCAGCGCGTGGAACACGAGCACCCCCATTGTCCCCTGGCCCTTCGCCCGGGCGGTGTCGATGTAATCCTCCTGGAGCGTCTCCAGCAGCGTCGTGCGCGTCATCTGCGCCACCTGTCCGGCGTTATTCCAGCCCAGGGCGATGGCGGGCAGTATGAAGCCCTTCCAGCTGTCGGTGCCGGAGACGGGCAACCAGTGCAGCCGGTATGCGAACACATACTGCAAAAACATCGCCGCCATGAATACGGGCAGGGAGATGCCCAGCAGCGACGTGCCCATCAGCAGCCGGTCCGACAGGCGATTCTTGTTCACCGCGGAAAAAATGCCGCAGCCGAGGCCCACGATCCAGGCAAACAGCGCGGCAAGCAGCGCCAGCGTCAGGGTGTTGGCGAAGGCGTTCCCCATCAGCTCGGACACGGGCCTGCCCAGAGAATAGCTGGTGCCGAAGTCGCCGCGAACGACCGATGAGATATATCGGAAAAACTGATTGATCAGCGGTTGGTCCAGGCCCATCTCCGCGGTCATGCGCTGGATGGTGGCCCCGTCCGCGTGCTCGCCCATCATGGTTTCGATGGGGTTGCCGGGGACGATCCTGAGCATTACAAAGGTGATCAGGACCACCCCCGTCAGCACGACGAGCGCCTGGATCAGCCTGTGAGCCAGGCTGCGTTTCATATTACTTGAACGCGAAATCCGCCGCGTAGAAATCCGTCCAGCCCGCCCAGTGAGGTGTGAAGGCGGCCAACCGCTCCCCGAGGGCCCACAGGTGCAGCTCCGCGAACATGGGCACCCAGACCACGTCCTCCTCGATCAGATGCTTCTCCAGCGCCTGGTACTCCGCCTCGCGCGCCGCGTCGTCCACGATGGAGCGCGCCGCGGACACCCGCGCGATGATCGCCTTGTCGGCATAGTTCGCGCTGCGGGCCTTGCTGTTGTTCTCGTTGCCGAAGAAGGTGTACATGATGTTGGCCGGGTCGTTGTAGTCCATGCCCCAGCGGGCCACGAAGGCGTCCATCTCGCCGGAGTTGCGCAGCGCAAGCCAGGCGGAATGCTCGTGACTGACGATCTCGGCCCTGATGCCCACGGCCGCCAGCTGCTGGCTGATGACCGCGTACACCAGCTGCAGGCTGCTGTTGGAAGAGGAGGAATCCATGGAGAGCTCAAAGTGGATCTGGCCGTCGGAGTAGCCCGCTTCCTTCAGCAGGGCTTTCGCGCCCTCGGGATCGAAGGGTATGCCCTCCAGCGCGTCGTTGTGGGCCTGGATGCCGGTGGGGATGATGCCCTTCTCGCGCACGGCGTCGCCCATATAGATGCCCTGGATGATCTGATCGACGTCGATCGCCATGGCGATGGCCCTGCGCACCCGGACGTCCTTCAGGAATTCGTTGTTCTCGTTCATCAGCAGGTAGTTCAGGCCGACCTTCGGCGTGCTGACGACGCGGCCCTCCGGCAGCGTCTTGTAGGAGGACGCCACGATGGCGCTGTCCAGCGTGGAGAGGTCGATCATGTCCAGCTCGCCGTTTTTGAACATGAGGTCCTGCGTGGTGGCGTCCGGTATGACGCGCACGACCAGCTTCTTCACTTCGGGCTCGGGCCCCCAGTACTTATCGTTGTAGACAAGGGTGTAGTGGTCGTTGGCGACCCATTCCGTGACGATGTAGGGGCCGGAGCCGATGGTATCCGCGGGAATTTCGCCAAACTTCGGCGCTTTCGCCATGGTCTCTGCGTCCACGATGGACATGGCGGGCGCGGACAGCTCCGCCAGGAAGCCCGCGTTGGGAGCGCTGAGCGTCACGCGGAAGTGGGTGTCGTCGAGCACGCTAAAGCCCTCCAGGGATTCCGCCTCGCCGCCCATGACCTTGTCTGCGCCGGCGATCTCTTCGGCGATCTCCGTGTTCTGCTGGGCGAGCATCAACAGCCGCTCAAAGCTGAATTGCACGTCCGACGCGGTCAGGGGGCTGCCGTTGGAGAACACCACGCCCTCCCGCAGGGTAAAGGTGTAGCTGAGGCCGTCCTCGCTGACGGTGTAGTCCGTCACAAGGCTGTTGACCAGCTCGGAAGCGTCGCCCGTTGGCCGCGTCTCGAACAGCCGGTCAAACACGTTCAGGGGTATCAGGTAGTCGTCCGTGGTCTTTGCCACGTCCATGGTGGAGATGTCGTAGAGCACCGCGGTCCTCAGCAGCCCCGGGGCCGCGTCCTCCGCCAGGGCGAACCCGCCCAGCATCAACACGGTCAGCATCAGCGCAATGATTCGCTTCACAAGTCTCGCTTCCTTTCCAAATGATGAAGTTTGTCGTTCGGATTGAATAGTCATATATCATTATATCATATTAAGGATGTCCTTGTCACCAGATTGGAACTGGTTTTTTCAGGGGATAATCCCGTTGACAAAGCCCCTGCGGTATGTTACGATTGATTTGGAAATGAAGCAGCGTCGATCAAGGCGCGAACGAAAGGAATGTGTGCTATGAAAATCGCTATCGGCAACGACCACGGCGGCGTGGCGCTCAAGCAGCACCTGGTCCGGTATCTGGAGGAAAAGGGCTTCGAGGTGGTCAACTTCGGCAGCGATGTCACCGAATCGACCGATTATCCGATCTATGCGGAGAGGGTCGGCAGGGCCGTGGCCTCAGGCGAATGCGACAGGGGCATACTGATCTGCGGCACGGGCATCGGCATTTCGATCTCCGCCAACAAGATTCATGGCGTTCGCTGCGCGCTGTGTTCCGAGCCCGTCAGCGCAAGGCTGTCCCGGGAGCACAATGACGCCAACATCGTGGCCATGGGCGCGCGCACCATCGGGCCGGCGATGGCTGAGGCCATTGTAGACGTGTTCCTGACCACCGGTTTCGATGGCGGGCGGCACCAGCGGCGCGTCGACAAGATCATGATGCTGGATCGGGGCGAATCGGTGCAGTAGACCTCCGGGACATCGCGAAAGCGCATGCAGTGGCGGCGCCTGTTCTGGCACGGTCCTTCCAAACGGCAGGGAAAAACCGTGGCCGCGCAGGCGCCGCCGCTATACAACGTGCATGTTATTTTTTGCGATGTTCATACTCTTTCCGCAATATGGCGTAGAGTTCCACATCCACATAGCGGCCCTTGTTGTACAGCCGCTGGCGAAGGGTGCCCTCCCGCTGCATGCCGCATTTGCGCATGACCGCCCCGGAGGCGGGGTTGGTCGTCTCGTGCTGAGCCTCGATGCGGTTCAGGTTCATGCTGCCGAAGCCATGGCCGATCACGGCTTTCAGCGCCTCGGTCATGATGCCCCGGTCCCAATAATCCCGGGACAGGGAATAGCCCACCTCGGCGGCCGAGTTGTCCGTCTGTATCCACATGAAGCCGATGGTGCCGATGATTTCCCCGGTCTGCTTCCACTCGATGCCCCAGCTGGCGGGCTCGTGGTTGCGATAGCGGCGCAGCATGTAGCGCAGGTAAGCGCGGCTGTCGGAGATCGAACGATGGGCGTCCCACAGCACGTGGCGGGCTACCTCGGTATCGCGGCTGTAATGGTAGATGTCGGCAGCGTCGCGCATGGTCAACCTGCGCAACAGCAGCCGCGGCGTATTCAGTTCTGGCATGTAAACAAAGCTGTCGGTGTAGATCATGCCTTCCTTATTCGACTGAGGACGGGAAAATTCCTGCATCCCTTCCGGGAAAATAAGGGTGGGGACAGCTTGTATTTTTTCATTTTCTATAGTATAATAGCCATGTACCCACCTGAATTGAAAAGGAGTGGATTACCATGATCAAAGTGATACTGGGTGATAAGGGCAGTGGCAAGACCAAGCGATTGATTGATCTGACGAACGACGCGCTCAAGACTGAGCATGGCAATATTATTTTCGTCGATGACGACAAGCGGTATATGTATGACCTGCGCCATGAGATCCGCTTTGTGGATGCCAGCGAATATCCCGGGGCCTATAAATGCACGGCACATGAGTTCCTTGCCTTCCTGTGCGGCATGCTCTCCGCCGACTTCGACCTTTGCATGATTGCCGTGGACGCCTTCAAAAAGCTTGTAAAGACGCCGTTGGATGACATCGAGATGGAGAAATTCTTTGAGAACCTGAACGCCGTCTCCGATGCCCATCACTGCCGGTTTGTGCTGTCCATCAGTTCCCCTGAGGACGAGGTGCCGGAGTATATCCGTAAGTACGCGCTTTGAGCCGAAGACGCAGGAATCCCGGTCAAAAGTGGGCCGGCGTAGGAGCCCTGGCCGTGGCGGCGGTAGCGGCCGTGTTGCTGCTCCTGCTGGTCATACGGCTGGTTTCGGGCGCGCTGAATCTGACGCGATCGAAGGGAACCGGTACGCCGGATCCCCAGTTTGCCGAGCCGGCTGAGACCGTCACGCGTCCCCCGGAGTTGAACGGGGAGAGCGCTTCCGGGCAAATCCTTGACGATCCCTCCGCCGGGTGGGAACAGGTCGAACTGACGCCCGTGGACAAGACCGCGGAAGAGCTGGGCCGCGAGGAAGCGGCGGAAGACTGACGTCCTGGCTTATTTTGAACCCCTGTTTTGCATACCATGAATGTGAAACGGGGGTTTTGTCATGGAAAGACGGGGGGAGGCGCGCACAATGCTGGCCATCGTGGCAGCGGTGGCGGGCACGGGCTATGCGTCGGGGCGGGAGCTGGTGCTGTTCTTTGCCCAGACGGGTCGGGCGCAGTGGATTGGCATAGGCTTCGCGCCGGTGGTGTTCGGGCTGTTGACGGCACTGCTCTGCCGATGCGGCGCGGGAATGGGAGCGAACAGCATTGCCGTGCTTTGCAAGCGGTTGATGGGAAAGCGCATGGGGGCTGTCGCCGGGTGGCTGCACGGGCTGCTGCTGGCGCTGACCGCTGTGGTGATGCTCTGCGGGGCGGGGGAAATGGGCGCGCTGGCGTTGCCCGTGCGATATGGCTGGCTCTGGGGCGCGGGAATCGCGCTGCTGATCGCGCTGCTCGTAAACCTGTCGGGGCTCAGACCGCTGCCCTGGCTGGGGCTGATCGCGTTGACCGCGGGCGTGATGTTCTATGGGGCGCTGGCCATGGACCCCCGGTCCCCGCGGGTGTGGATGGAAGGCGCGATCCAGTTGGCGCTGGAGGATAGCTGGCCGGCGTCGATCCTGCTGGCGTTGGCCTACGGGGCAATGAACGCGGCGCTGGCATCCAATGTGGTCCTGCGCTTTGGCCAAACGGCGAGGCCGTGGAAGGTGGGCCTGTTGTGCGGCAGTGCGCTGTTGGCGCTGCTGGCGGTCGCGGCCGGGGCCATCGCCCGGGGTGGCAGGCTGCTTCTGGGCCAGGCGATTCCCACGGTGATCCTCGCGGCGCGGTGGGGCCTGGCCGGCTTCTGGATCTGTGCAGCATTCAGTTACATCTGCGCGGTAACCACGCTGGCCGCTGTGGTGGGCGGCCTGATCGATGACGTGCGGGGCGGATGGGGCAGGGGAGCGATGGTTGCGGTCCTCGCCGTCGCTGCGCTGGCAGGGCTGCTGGGCTTGCGGCGGAGCGTCAGTGTGGGATACCCCGCAGTGGGCTGGCTGTGCGCGGCACTGTTGCTGGCGGTGGCATGTCAGGCGGATCGGATGCTGGTTCATGGGGGAAAAGGTTAAATTTCGTAGGGCAAAGCCTATATTCATGGGTGTGACAGGTTCCGTTACGGTAATAAGAACGTAAACAGGCTTGCCTGATGCGACCAAGTCATGTATAATAGAGCCAGCGATAGAGATATGGCGCTGTTTTTGCGCGCCGGAGGGATCATGCCGGTATACGATTACAGGTGTATGCAGTGCGGCCATCGGTTTGATATGTTGCGTTCTGTCTCCGCAAGGGACGATGTGAAGTGCCCCAAGTGCGGGGGCGATGTGGCGCGGGTGTACGAGGGCAAGTGGTCGTCACTGGGGCGTGTCTCCGGCGGCAGTTGCAGTTGCGGCGGAAACTGCCAGGGTTGCTCCGGGTGCGGGCGCTGAACCATAGATATATTCGGTCGTAGGGGAGGATACGCTCCCGTCGACGGCTTTGTTTGAGACGGATGGAGATAAGATGAAGGAAAAAATGCGAATTCATGGTGGCGCCCGCCTGGAGGGCGAGGTCATGGTCAGCGGCGGCAAGAATGCCGCGGTGGCCATCATTCCCGCGGCCTTGCTGGGCGATTCCCCCTCCGTGATCGAAAATGTTCCGGATATCAATGACGTACATATCATCATAGAGATGCTCAGATACCTGGGCGCGCAGGTGGAATTCAAGGACAATGTGATGACCATCGACCCGCGCACTGCGGACAAGTTCGACCCGCCCTACGAGCTGGCCAGCCGTATGCGCGCTTCCTATTATTTTGCGCCGGTGCTGCTGGGCGTGTTTCGTCGCTGCAGCGTGCCCTTGCCGGGTGGCTGTGATATCGGCCCCAGGCCCATCGACCAGACATTGAAGGGCATGCGCACCCTCGGCGCGGAGGTGGATACCCCCGGCGGGGTGATCATGGCCTCCGCCGACGAGCTGGTGGGCGGCGACATCTTCCTGGAAATGCCCAGTGTGGGCGCGACGGTGAACTGTATGCTCACGGCCGTTTCCGCCAGCGGCACCACCTGCATCCACAATGCGGCCAAGGAGCCCCATATCGTCGACCTCGCCAACTTCCTGTCCAGCATGGGCGCCGTGGTCAAGGGCGCGGGCACCGACCTGATTCGCATACGCGGCGGTCGGCACCTGCACGGCACGAACTACACCGTGGTGCCTGATCAGATTGAGACTGGCACACTGATGATCGCCGCGGCGGCCACAGGCGGCGACGTGATCATCACCGGCACCATTCCGACCCACATGGAAGCCCTATCCGCTAAGTTGCTGGAGATGGGCGTGCACGTCACCAGCGAGGACGATATCATCCATGTGCGCAGCAACCGCAATTTCCGCTCGGTGAACGTGAAGACCCAAGGCTATCCCGGTTTCCCCACCGATTTGCAGCAGCCCTTGGCCGCGCTGCTGACCGTGGCAAACGGCACCAGCATCGTCACCGAGACGGTGTTTGAATCCCGCTTTCGCTATTTGGACGAGCTTCGGAAGATGGGGGCCAGCTCCCGCGTGATCGAGACCACGGCCATCATCACAGGTGTGGACAAGCTGGTGGGCGCCCGGGTCAACGCCACCGACCTGAGGGCCGGCGCGGCGCTGGTGATTGCGGCGCTCATGGCCGAGGGCGTTACCGAGATCTCCGGCGTGGATTACATCATGCGCGGTTACGAGCGCTTTGATGAGAAGCTGCGCAGTCTCGGGGCCCACATCGAGCGCGTGCGGGAGGGTACACCGGTGCCCGCAGGCGGTTTTCTGCCGAATATATAACATATTCTGCCTTTTTTGTGGTTCCAAGAGGTTGTATTATTCGGGAAAACGTGGTATAATGACCTATGCTGAGAGTTTTTCAGCTGCAAGCAACAGCGTCAACCGTCAACAACCGCCGATCATCGGCGGTGTGTTTTTGAAATTGGGATACACATCCAGTAAAAATCAGGGGAGGGGTCTTGTTGCCGAGCAAGTCAATGCCGGTCAGGGAAGCCAGGGAAATTGCACAGAAGATCGCCGCGGAAATGGACGTAGAGCTGGTCGACGTTGAGCTGGTCAAGGAGCCGACCGGTCGTTTTCTGCGCTTTTATATTGAAAAAACCGACGGCATCGCCTTGAACGACCTCGAGGCCTTCCATCGCAGGATACTGCCGCTTGTGGAGCGTGTGGAGTACGACTACATGGAAGTCTCCTCACCCGGCGCGGACCGCCCGCTGAAGACTGAGCGGGATTTCGAGCGCTGCCAGGGCATGGTCGTGGAACTGAAGACCTACCGGCCCGTGAACGGCGGCAAACAGTTCACTGGCGAGCTGGTGGGCTTACAGGACGGCGATGTGGTCATCGCCACAGACGGCGCAGAGATGCTTCGCTTCCCGCAGAAGGACGTGGCCGTCGTGCGCCCGCTGATTGAATTTGACGAGGAGGACCTGCAGGACGACACGCCCGTGCAGCAGCCCCCGAAGTGATATATACCCATCCAGCCGCAAGGGTTGCGGCGAACGGAACAGGAGGAATGGAACCATGGCAAACGGAGGCATCGACTCCAACGAGTTTTTCAGCGCCCTGGACGCCCTGAGCAAGGAGCGGCGCATCAATAAAGACGTGCTCTTCGGCGCGATTGAAGCCGCGCTGATTTCCGCATATAAAAAGAACTTCGGCAAAAACGCCAATGTGCGCGCCACCATCGATCCCGAGAAGGGCAGCGTGGAGGTGCTCAGCCGCAAGACCGTCGTGGAGACGGTGGAGGATCCCCAGTGCGAGATGTCGCTGGAGGAAGCCCGTGCCATACAGCCTCAGTACGAGCTGGGGGATTTGGTCGAGGTGCAGGTGACGCCCAAAAACTTCGGGCGCATCGCGGCGCAGACGGCCAAGCAGGTGGTCGTGCAGCATTTGCGCGAGGCCGAGCGCGGCGTGATCTACGACGAGTACAGCCAAAAGGAAAACGAGATCCTCACAGCCATCGTGCAGCGGGTGGAAAACAAGCAGGTGTTTGTGGAATTGGGCCGCACGGAAGGCCTTTTGGAGCCCAGCCAGCAGATGCCCACCGAGGAGCTGGCCATCAACGATCGCATCAAGGTTTACGTGCTCGAGGTCTCCCGCCAGGGCCGCGGCCCACAGGTTTTCGTCTCCCGAACCCATCCCGGCCTGGTCAAACGCCTGTTTGAGCTGGAGGTACCCGAGATCGTCACCGGCGTGGTGCAGATCAAGTCCATCGCCCGTGAGGCCGGTTATCGAACCAAGATGGCCGTGGTGTCCACCGATCCGTTGATCGACGCCGTGGGTTCCTGCGTGGGCCCCAGGGGTATGCGCGTTGAGAACGTGGTCAACGAGCTGAAGACCGAGAAGATCGATATCGTGCGCTGGTCCCAGGATCCGGCGGAGTACATCGCCAACGCCTTGAACCCCGCCCGGGTGCTCAGCGTGTTCGTCTCCGATACCGAGAAGGCCGCCGCCGTAGTGGTGCCCGACAACCAGCTGTCGCTGGCCATTGGCAAGGAGGGCCAGAATGCCCGCCTGGCCGCAAAGCTGACTGGCTGGAAGATCGATATAAAGAGCCAGAGTCAGGTTGAGGCCGAGGTCGATCAGATGAGCCAGGATCAGGAGGAATACTGATGCCTGTCAAGCCGCGCAAGGTACCCATGCGGATGTGCATGGGCTGCCGGGAGATGAAGCCCAAGGCCCAGCTGCTTCGGGTGGTGAAGCCCCGGGAGGGCGAGGCCCACATCGACCGCACTGGCAAGTCGCCAGGGCGGGGAGCCTACATCTGCGCTCAGATCGACTGCTTCAAGAAGGCCAGAAAGAGCCGTTCACTGGAGCGGGCGTTGGAAACGAAGATCAGCGAGGCCGTATTTGACCAGCTGGAAGCCAGCGTCCAGCCGCCGACGCAGGAGGGCTGAAGTGGACCGGATGCTGAACATGCTGGGACTGTGTGCCAGGGCGGGCAAGCTGATTACCGGTGAAAAGGCCTGCGTTCAGGCTATACGCGCCGGTGGCGCGCAGGTGGCTCTGTTGGACGGCGCGGCATCGGCAAACGCAGTCAAGGCGCTGACCGACGCTTGCACAAGCCATGGGGTTCCGCTGGTGCGTACCGGGAATTGCTCCCTGGGCGACGCCATAGGCAAGCCCGGGCGCATGGCCGCCGTGGTCACCGACGAGGGCATGGCCGCAAGGATTATAGAGTTATCAGACGCCGATTCCATCGGCGACGTATAAATGGCCCGATGACCAAAGGGCCGAGATCAGACAGAGTGTACGGGGGTGCATTGAGGGAATGACCAAAGTCAGGGTTCAGGATGTCACGAGGGAACTGAGCGCGAACACCGGCAAGATGCTGGAAAATGTGACGCGCATGCGCAAGCAATCGCAGGAGATGCTGAATTCGCTTCGCCGGATCTCCGATGGCTTTGCCCGCGAGGAGCGGGAGCGCCAGGAGCGTGAGGCCAAGGAGGCGCTCAGCAAGCAGTATGCGGCCAGCGCACAGTTCATGACGGCCTATTCCAGTGAGCAGGTGCCGGAGATTCCGGCAGCACCGGCGCCCGAAGTGCAACCCAAGCCTGTCGAAGCGCCTCAGGCCCAGGAGGAGCAGAGTGCCCCGCGTCCGGCGGCTGCGCGTGTTCAGCACGGCAGCACAGTCGCACCCAGAGCAGGTACACAGGCGCAGCCCCGCGGCGGCGATCGTAATCCGGGCCGTCCGCAGCAGGGCGGCGCGCCGGGCCAGCGTCCGGCATATGGCAATCGTCCCGCAGGCGGCGCGCCCGGTCAGCGCCCGGCCGGCGGCTTTGGTGGGCAGCGCGGCGGCAGCTTTGGAGGCGGCGCGCGTACCGGCTTTGGCCGCAGGGGACCCGATCTGACGCCCTCAGTGGAGAAGGAGCGGGTGTCCAACTACGATCCCAACAAGAAGCAGTATGTTCGCCAGAATGACCCGGAGCGCAGCCGCAATTCCGGCCGCACAGCGCAGAAGCAGCGCGGCGGCGCGGGCAGTGGCATGAACTATGATGACGATTTCGTCCGCAGCCGCAAGAAGAAGAAGGTTGCGGCGCAAAAGGCGTTCATCGAGCCCATCAAGATCGAGAAGGCGTTCATGACCGCCGAGACCATCACCGTGCGCGACCTGTCCGAGCGCATCGGCAAGCCCGCCGGCGAAATCATCAAGCGGCTGATGATGCTGGGCATCATCGCCACCATCAACAACGACCTGGATTTTGACACCGCCTCACTGGTGGCCCAGGAGTTCGGCGTCGAACTGGAGATGAAGCTGGCGGAGACCGCCGAGGACGCACTGGAGAAGGAGGACGTGGAGGATTCCGAGGAGGAGCTCGTGTGCCGTCCGCCGGTCGTCACCATCATGGGCCACGTCGACCACGGCAAGACTTCGCTGCTGGACTACATCCGCAAGACCCGCGTCACCGCGGGGGAGGCGGGTGGCATTACCCAGCA
>ONJE01000070.1 GCA_900318045.1 uncultured Eubacteriales bacterium | reverse complement strand
GCCCGCAGGCTTGCTGGCGGCAAGTCAAGGGACTTCAACGCCGGTATGGCGGAAAAGATGCCGCATGATTGTATAGGTTTAGGTTGAGATTAGTATTATTCTTCCATGGTCTCCTCGGAGGCGGGTTCCTCAGTGGTATCGGTTTCGAACACCTCGGAGAGCGTTTCGGCGGAGGGGCCCTCGACGATGATCTCCTTCGCCGACTCTGCGGCGGATTCAGCCTTGTCCGCAGCGATTTCGATGTTTTCGGCGGCGACTTCGGCCTTGTCCGTAGCGGTTTCTATATTTTCGGCGGTGGCTTCAGACTGCGCGTCGGCCTCCTGTTTCGCCGCTTCTACGGCCTTGGCGGTTTCCCCTTTGACCTGTTCAAAGGTATCCTTGACCTTATCGGCCAGCGTGCGCACACCGTCGCCCACCGCCTTCAGCACATCCTGGGTGGCGGCCTCCGCCTTATCGGCGGCCTGCCTGGCGCCTTCGGCAAAGTCCTGCATCTTCTTGTCGGCTTCCTGTTTGGCATCGTCAGCGATTTCCTTGATCGCCTTGTCAGCCTCTTCCTTGGCCTCTTCCATCTTTTCCTCGGTTTTGGCAAACTTGCCCTGTATGTAATCGTGGATGGAATCGGTGCCGACGGCGGCATTGCGAATCTGCTCCACCTGGGCTTTGACCTCGTCGGAAATCTGCCCCTTCAGGTCGGGTTTGCCCTCGGCCGCGCCCTTCGCCTTATCTGCCAGGTTCTTCGCGCCGTCCCCCATCTTGTCCAACGCGCCCGCCACGGCGGGCTTCGCCTTTTCGATCAGATCCCTGGCCCCGTCGGATACCTTGTCGAAGGTCTCCTCAATGCCGGGCTTCGCCTTTTCAAACAGATCCTTCGCGCCGTCCACGGCCTTGCCGACCGCCTTGCCCAATTCGTCCATCAAACCAGCCATGTCAATGCCTCCTCATTGTCATAATTCTTAATCCCATTATAACAGATCGTGGGTAATATTGCAACTGTTGCGGCGATTTTGTGTCCTCATTACCCCTGGCTGCCCAGTATCCACAGCGAGATCAGCAGGTCCAGCCGCCGCTTTGGGTCGTCCAGGTCTATGGACGCCACCGCCTGCATCTTGCGCAGCCGGTACAGCAGCGTGGTTCGGTGGATGATCAGCGCGTCGGCGGTACGGCTGATCTCCCGCTCGTTGAGCAGGAAGGCCCGAAGGGTCTGGTAGTATTGGGTGCCTTTTTGCCGGTCGTGTTCGATCAGCGCGTTCAGCTCCGGGGCCACCAAATGCCGCAGTGGCATCGCCTCCCGGGTTCGGCTGAGCATGTACTCCAGGGCACAGTCGGAGAAGGGAATCGCCCAGCGCTCGCCGCCCAGCTGGAACGCCTTCTCCAGCGCCACCCGGGATTGCAAGTAGGCGATGTTGAGCTCTCCCGTTCCCCGCACCGGGGATGATATGCCCGCGTAGAGGCAATAGTCCCGGCACAGCGGCGACAGCTTGTGGCGCAGCATCGGCAGGGTCAGCGCCTGTCGGTCCAGGTTCAGCAGCACACACTGCTGGTGGCCGGAGAAAAGTATATACCCCTGGGGAAACACCTGGAACAGGTCGCTGTGCAGCGCGTGATCCACCACCCCGGCTTCGGACTGCATCTGGGACTCCAACCGCATACACAGCAGCCGCTCGTCCCGCTTCCAGCCCAGCATGGCCAGTAACTGCGCCTCCTCCTGGGGTTCTGGCGCCTTGCCGTTGAGCAGGTCCAGTACCACGTCGTCCATGCTGCGATAGGCCCGGTCCTGACCCGTACGGCTGTGGTTCAACAGCATCAGCGCCCTCTGAGCCAACAGCTCCGCCAAAGCCAGGTCCAGCTTCCTGAACGGCCTCTTGTGCTCCGCCACCAACAGCCGGCCCCGGTAGACGCTGCCCTCCCACAGGTTGGTGTACAGGCAGCGCAGTCCCTGGGGCGTGGCATCCCAGATCCGGGCATCCCGATGGACATAGGTTTCCAGGTACTCCCCGTCGTTTTTGAAATCTTCAACGATCGCCCGGGGAATGAACTCCTTCGAGGAGGACATCACGTAGTCCGGCGGCATGACCTCCGCCAGCTCCGCCGACCGCGCCACCATCACGAACCAGTCGTCGTGTATGCATATGGGATTCTCCAGCAAGGTTGCCCCCAGCTCGCACAGCTGACGCAGATCGGCATTGCGATAGACCAGTTCATCGATTTGCGCTTCCATCTCCCGACAGCGCTCAAAGATGTCCATGAGCGCGTCCAGCAGCGCCTGGGGCGTTCGGTTCATGCACAATATGCAGCCGCCCTTTCCCTGCACGGGAATGGCGGTGACACAGGCGTGATCGCTGCCGCGAAAAGCTGCGGCGTCCTCGGGGCCCACCACGCATACCACTTCCGGGGCGGGTAATCCCTTCCCGGAATAACGCCGCGCGCCTCGAAAGCGCCGTTCCCCCGCCCCGCGCACGATCCGGCAGGTAAACCCCGCAAGGTTCAGCTCCTCGGCCAGCATGTCCAGCGTCGGGTACAGGTGCTTCAGTTCCCGTTCCTCCACAGGCAATCCCTCCCGTTCCACTACGCATCCATTATATCCTCAAAAATGAGGAATGTAAAGCATCAAAACACTGAAAGCGTGGAAAATAACCGGGTTCATTCCCGCATAATTGACAGAAAAACCCGCAAATGCTACTATTGTCAACAGATAGAGGCGTCTCAAACCGGCGCTCGCAATGCTTGATAATAAGGAGAGATTCACTATGACGCTTGAAAACATCCATGATCTGGTTTGCAACGGGAAGACCCGCCTGGTTCCCGGCGCGGTGAGCGAAGCTTTGGACGACGGCATTGCCGCCGCCGACATCCTGAACACGATGATCGCGGCCATGAGCGTGGTCGGCGAGCGCTTCTCGAAGAATGAAATCTTCGTGCCCGAGATGCTGGTCGCCGCCAAGGCCATGAAGAAGGGCGTGGACGTGTTGAAGCCCCACTTGTCCGACGGCGGCGTGGGCCGCATGGGCAAGATGATCATGGGCACCGTGGCAGGCGACCTGCACGACATTGGCAAAAACCTGGTTATCATGATGATCGAATCCGCGGGTTTTGAGGTCATCGACCTGGGTGTGGACGTGCCCATCGACCGCTTCATCTCCGCCTACGAGGAGAACCCCGATACCAGGATTATCGGTTGCTCTGCGCTGCTGACCACCACAATGCCGGCCCTGGAGCAGACCGTGGCCGCCATCAACCAGCAGCCCTGGCGCGGCAAGGTGAAGGTCATGGTGGGCGGAGCGCCCATCACCCAGGAGTTTGCCGACAAGATCGGCGCGGACGCCTACACCGAAGACGCCGCCTCCGCCGCCCAGAAGGCCAAGGAACTGGTGGCCTGATCGCCCGTGAGTGCCCCGGCAGTTTTGCCAATGACATCTTCAGCCAATCCCAAAGATTCTTTGACTGCCCTCCCCTCCGCTAAAGGAAGACACGACACTTTTATCTGTCATTCCGAGAGAAGTCGAAGCATCTTAGCGTTCCGGTTGAAGCCATTGCGCAGAATTGCCGGGGCGCTACTTTTTTACGCAATACTCTGCTAAAGTATATTGACTTGACGCCTCGACGTGAATAAAATAGAATAGAAATTGAATGAATGTATTTGCGTTAAAAGAGGTATATACATGCAAGCTACAGGCATCATCACCGACACCAATTCAGGTATGACCCAGGCCGAGGCCCGGGAATGCGGCGTCATACTCATGCCCATGCCCTTCACAGTCGACGGAAGGGACTACGTTGAAAATGTGAACATGAGCTATATGGAGTTCTTCGACCACCTGGCCGACGGCGCGCAGGTCGCCACCTCCCAGCCCTCCCCCGAGGACGTGATGGGCTGCTGGAAGAAGGCGCTGGAGAACTATGAAAAGATCATCTACATTCCCATGTCCAGCGCGTTGAGCAGCAGCTGCCAAAGTGCAAAGCTGTTTGCTGAAGACTTTGGCGGCCGGGTGCTGGTGGCGGACAATCATCGCATCTCCATCAGCCAAAAGCAATCGGTCTATGACGCGTTGCACTGGCGCGACATGGGCCTGTCCGCGGAGGAAATCCTGCAAAAACTGCTGGATACTGCGCTGGACGCCAGCATCTACCTGACCGTAGACGACCTGAAATACCTGAAGCGGGGCGGCAGGATCACCCCCTCGGTTGCCGCCATCGGCAAGGTGTTGAACATCAAACCTGTGCTGCAAATTCAGGGTGGCAAGCTGGACACCTATAAAAAGGTGCGGGGACTGCACGCGGCCCAGCACACAATGCTGGAGGCTATTCGCAAGGACCTGGACACCCGTTTCGTCGGCGTACCGATGATCCTGCGCACCGCCTACACCGGCGACGCCAGTATCGGCAAGGTCTGGAACGCCCAGGTGCAGGAGCGCTTCCCGGAATATGAAGTCACCGGCGACCCGCTGCCCATCAGCATCGCCTGCCACGTCGGTCCCGGCGTCATCGCCCTGGGATTGATGAAGAAAGTCTGACACTGTATTGCATTGGCGCCGTTGCGGCTCAACTGCTGTCCTTCAAAACGATAACCCCCTTCCGGATAAGGAAGGGGGTTATCGTTCAGCACTGGATTACCAGCGGTTCTCCATGCGCTGCTTGTCGAAGCAAGCACGGCAATAAACCGGGCGATCTCCGCGGGGCTGGAAGGGCACCTGGGTGGGCTGGCCACACTCGGCGCAAATGACATCGTACATCGGACGATCGCTGCGGTTGAAACCTCCGTTGGCAGCCTTGCGCTTATCACGGCAGGCCTTGCAGCGTCCAGGCTCATTCTGGAAGCCCTTATCGGCGTAGAACTGCTGCTCGGACGCGGTGAAAACGAACTCATTGCCGCACTCACGGCATACCAAAGTCTTGTCTTCGAACATGGAAAAAAACCCTCCTAATAGTATATGCCCATGCGATGTATAGTCTCTGTTGCCGATTCCTGTCATCGGTAGGGTTCCACCGGAGGGATACGGTTTCGAAGCGCTCTAATCGGGGCTGCAAATATTATAACACAGTGGAGCAATTTTGTACAGCCCTTTCCGAACATTTTTGCCGCAAAATATTATAATTTCATAATTGGAACCGTGCACGGACGATTGTCACCCTGCTTCGTCGGACCTGCGCGACAACATCCGGCGCATGCCTTGACAATCACCCGTTTTGACGATACAATTAGATTGGAGTAATGTAAAATGACCATCTTAAGGAAATACCGGATCATTAAGGTGGTCGGCTGTTGAGTGTATTTTCCGTCAGGCGTTGATGCAGATTTCGTGGGCCACGCCTCACTAAAATCCACCTTGCCATGCCAACACCCAAATATGCGGTATTTCCTTAAAGGTACCTCTAAAAACTATCGCGCCGTCCGGCGAGATGAGTTTTAGTCAGATTTGACTTGCAAAAGACGCAGGCTGCCTGGCGGGCAGTCAAGGTTTTTGCAAGGCGAAGATGGCTGAAATTCAGCCGCCCGACGGTGATGAGGGTTTTTTAGAGGTGCCCTAAAAGGAGCGGATGACATGAAGAAGATCCTGGCGATCATACTGTGCGCGCTACTGGCCGGACTGGGAGCTCTTTCCTTGGCCGAAGCCCCCTTTGACAATCTGTTTGACACGCTGCCCGGAGAGCCCGGTAGCGAAACCCCGCCTCACCGCGACGACGGGTCTTCAGAGGGCATCATGCTGCAGGTCAACGGCGAATCGGTTAAGCTGGCCTACGATGCCTCGCCCCAGTATTCATCGATCCAGGGCGGCACCGTCCAGGCGTCCTACTACGCCTACGGCGCAGACGGCAAAACGCTGTACGAGCTGTATCTAACCTTCCCGGAAACGGCCCGGGCGGGCATGGTGATCACCCCCGAATACGCCTCGCTGACCAACGAGGAAAGCTCTGTAGTCCTGATCGTGTCTGCTGACAGCCTGGAAACCTATTATTTTTCAAGCCTGCTGGACGGAAGCGTGTACCCGGAGGGCTCCGGCTTCACCATCTCGATCGACAGCATCAGCGATGAGGGCGGCATGGTCAGCTACGCGGGCACGCTCTCGGCACGCCTGATCGCCCTGGACATGGCATCCGGCGACACGTCAGCGACGCTGGAGATACCGTCCACTCCCTTCCGGTTCACCCTCACCGGGCAACTCTCCTCCCCCTTGCCAAGCGCCCCTCAGGCCACGCCACAGCCTGAAGACATGAAGAAAGTCTGACCGTCCTTGGAAATTCCGCACAATACGGCGGCACGTCTGGCGGTACCTTTTCCGCCAGTCATCTGATGCAGTTTTCTTGATTTACCTCCGGGGCTTGTCAGCCCGTTCTCGCTGAAAACTCTCCACTGGAGAGTTTTCCGGGCGCTCGAACCCAGTAAACCTGCGAAAACTGCATCAGCGCCTGACGGAAAATTCACTCGCCAGCCGACCACCTTCATTATGCGGTATTTCCTTAGAGACAGGAGGAATGCCTATGAAACGAACACCTCTGATAGAGCGCGTGCTGCCCGACTACACCCGGGGCGAGGAAATCTGCAACATGGTCACCCATATCGCAGGCGGCGCGCTGGGCATATTGGCACTGGTGTTGTGCCCTGTGTTCGGCGCGCGACATCACAACGTCTGGGGTGTGGTTTGCGGTTCTGTGTTCGCCTTCTGCATGCTGGTGCTGTACGCCATATCCAGCGTCTACCATGGCCTGAGCCCGAAGCTGCACGGCAAGCGCGTGATGCAGGTGCTGGACCATTGCAGCATCTTCCTGCTCATCGCGGGTACCTACACCCCCATGGCCCTGTGCGCCATCCGCCCCTACAACTCCACCCTGGGATGGGTTCTGTTCGGCGTGATCTGGGCGCTGGCAGCCCTGGGCATCACCTTCAATGCCATCGACCTGAAGAAGTACGCCACGTTTTCCATGATCTGCTACCTGCTGATGGGCTGGGCCATCGTGGTGCGCATCGACCTGATCTACAGGCTGATCACCCCCTCCGGGTTTTGGCTATTGCTGTCGGGCGGCATCGCCTATACCGTGGGAGCGGCGCTTTACCTCGTGGGAAAGAAGCGCCGCTACGCCCACACGGCCTTCCACGTGTTTACGGTGGTCGGCAGTTTGCTGCACTTCCTGTGCATATTGTTGTATGTGATATAGGCATCGTGTAGCAACAGGTTTCCGCCGCTACAGGGTACCTCTAAAAACTATCGCGCCGTCCGGCGAGATGACTTAGTCAGATTTGACTTGCAAAAGACGCAGGCCGCCTGGCGGGCAGTCAAGGTTTTTGCCAGTCGAAGATGGCTGAGATTCAGCCGCCCGACGGTGATGAGCGTTTGGCGGCAAGTCAAGGGACTTCAACGCCGGTATGGCGGAAAAGATGCCGCATGATTGTATAGGTTTAGGTTGAGATTAGTATTAGAGGTACCCTACAGGGTGACGCGCAGAGAGGGCACGGATTACAAGCAATCCGTGCCCTCTCTGCGCTTTGATATTTCCTACTTTTGCTCAAACTCGCCCAGCGCGCCGACGATGGTGCGCTCGCTTTCCTGTTTTTCGTACTTCGCGAACTGGGCGCGGTTGCGGGCACTGTGGCTCAGGCAAGCAGGGCCGCCGATACAGCCGCCGTCGCAGGCCATGCCTTCGATGAAGTTTTCCTTCAGCACCCCCTTGCTCTTCTTCAACAGCGCGGCGTTGCATTCCGCCAGGCCGTTGCAGGACACCGCCTGGAGCTGGAAGTCCTCCATGCCATCCATCTCCTTGATGGCTTCGGCAACGGCATCCGCCAACCCGCCACAGCGGGCGAAGCCCCGGCCGAAGGCGGAGGAGTTGACCAGTTCGACGCCCTTCAGGGCCCTCAGGTCGATCTGGGCAGCGTCGATCCAGGCCTGCATCTCCTCGAAGGTGATGGCGCAGCTGACAGCGTTCTTGCTGCGTGTATACAGCGTCTCAAATTTCTTGGCGATACACGGACCGATGAACACGATCTCGGCGGTGGGATCCTTCTTTCGAATCTGTAGGGCCATCATCGCCATCGGGGATGGGTTGTGGGACACGTTGGGCGCGATGGTGGGATAGTTCTTCTCCACCAGGCTGACGAACGCAGGGCAACAGGAGGATGTGAGGAAGCCCTCCTCCACCAGCTCCCGGGCTTCGTGATAGGCCACGGCGTCCGCGCCCCAGGCGGCTTCCTCCACCCGATAGAAGCCCAGCTTCAGCAGAGCCTCGTATACCTGATCGGCTTTCACATCCGCGTATTGCGCGCCAATGGACGGGGCCACCACGGCGTAGGTGTGGTACAGCTTGTTGTCCATCGAGCCCTTGATGATCTGTATGGCCTTGGTCAGGAAGGACTTGTCCGAGATCGCGCCGAAGGGGCACTGGTACACGCAGGCGCCGCACGAGACGCACTTCTCCAGCTTGATCATGGCCTTCTGGTTGTCGGGGTTGATGCTGATGGCCTTCATCTTGCAGGCCTTGATGCAGGGCCGTTCCAGCTTCAGGATCGCGCCGTAGGAACAGGCCGCGGCGCAGCGACCGCACTCGATGCACTTCGACTTGTCGATGGTGGCGTGGCGATTGACGATGGTGATGGCGTTCTTCGGGCATGCGTTCATACAGTGGTGGGCGATGCAGCCACGGCACGCCTGGGTGACGGTGATGCCATCCACGGGACACTCGTCGCAGGCGATAGGCAGCACCTCGACCACGTTGGGGTTGCGGGGATTGCCGCCAAGGGCCAGCTTGACCCGCTGGTTGATAATGGCGCGCTCCTTATAGATGCAGCAACGCATGGTGGGCTTAGCGTCATCCGGTATGATCTTTTCCGCGATCCCCAGGGTGTTTTCCGGGGTCATCGCGTCCGCCAGCGCCAACGTGGCAACCTCTTTCAATACTTTATATTTCAGTTCCTGAACATCGGTATCGAATTTTGGCGGCATATCCATTCCTCCCTGCGTTATATATTTCAAACACACAGGTATTATAACATGTAAACGATTCGATATGCAATACCGACTTTAAGAAAATACCGCACAATATGGACGGCAGCCCGTTGGATGGCTGAAAAGGCACCGCCAAACGTGCCACTGTATTGTGCAGTATTGCCTTAAGGAAATACCGCACAATATGGGCGGCAGCCTGACGGATTCCTTGACTTACCGCCAGTAAGCCTGCGAAATTTGCAGGCCACGCCTGACTAAAATTCACCTCGCCATGCCACCACCCAATTATGCGGTATTTCCTTAAACAATTTGACAAAGCCCCTGAACAATGATAAAATTTACACAGTGAAATATGAAAAATGAGGTGTTTCCATATGAGCAAACAGGCATACAGTATGAACATCGCCGGCCTGGATCGCGATCTGCCCCTGTGCCCCATATCGGACAAGCTGAAAATCGGCGCGTTTGTGATCTTCGGCGACCCGGAGCTGACCACTGCCTGCGCCCGCGAGCTGCTGGCCAGGTGTCCTGAGCACGACGTGCTGATCACCGCCGAGAGCAAGGGCATTCCACTGATCTGTGAGATGGCCCGCCTGAACGGCAACGAGCGCTATGTGCTGGCCCGGAAGGCCCCGAAGCTGTACATGCGCGACGTGCTGTCGGTGGAGGTGCGCTCCATCACCACCGACCACAAGCAGACCCTGTGTCTGGATGGCGGCGATGCCGAATATATGAAGGGCAAGCGCGTGGTGATCGTGGACGACGTGATCTCCACCGGCGAATCCCTCCGGGCACTGGAGGCTCTGGTGGAGAAGGCCGGCGGCAACATCGTGGGGCGCATGGCCATCCTTGCCGAGGGCGACGCCACGAAGCGCGGGGACATCATCTACCTGGAAAAGCTGCCCCTGTTTGACAACGAGGGAAACCCCATCGACTGAAAGGTACCTCTAAAAAACTATCGCGCCGTCCGACGAGATGAATTTCAGACAGATTCGACGTGCAAAAGACGCAGGCTGCCTGGCGGGCAGTCAAGGTTATTGTAAGTCGAAGATAGCTGAAATTCAGCCGCCCGACGGCGATGAGCGTTTTTAGAGGTTCCCAATAGTACATCTCAGTTACTTCCGGTTTGTCGGCACGGTCCTGCGTGCGTCCATATAGTCGGTGGTACGTTATCCGCAGTTTTTTTGAATGCAGCGGCGGCAACTGTGCCGCCACGGTATCTCACCCTGAGATACTGTGGCAGTGCGGGTTGCCGCCGTTACTTATAGTATTTATGACCCCAATTCCAGCGTTCCCCCGCTCTCCAGCAGGCACAGCGTCCTTTGCTTCACCTTCATGCCGGTGATGCGTTCCAGGGCGAGGGCGTATACCTTCAGCTGCTTGTCGTAGTGGGCGCGCAGGGCATCCATATCGTCGGTGCGATCGGTCTTGTAGTCCAGCAGCACCCATTCCCCGTCCTCAATGAAGCAGCAGTCTATGGTACCCTGTACAAGCAGCTCGCCATGGCCGAAGCGGCACGCCTCCCCGACGGTCAGGGCCTCGTCGATGGGCAGCATCACGTTAAAGGGCCACTCCCGGTGCACTTCCCCCGATGAACGCAGCCGCAGGCCCACCTCGCTCTCCAGGAACCGGGACAGCCGCCAGGGCTCCACCACTTCGCGCTGGCCGTCAGTGAGCAACCGTCGGTTGGCGCAGTCGTCCAGCTGCCGCGCCACGGCATTGGTCAGCGCCTCGCCGGACAATCCCTCCAGAGCGACCAGCCGCAAAAGCTGCATACAGCGGTGATAGGCCGTGCCCCGTTCCGCGCCGGTCATGCGTCTGGCGTCGCCGGACAGGAATGCCGGACGCTCCACCAGCGCGGGCAGCTGGCCCGGGCCTTCGATCTCCCTCAGCAGGCCTGAGGCCGTCAGCTTCAGCGGCTTATCCGCGGCCAACGGGTCCGGATACTGCCAGGCCAGCTGGGCATCCAGTTCGGGATTGGCATAGCTGCCGGGATGCTCCATCACTCTCTCGAACAGCCTCTTTGCGTCGTCCACGATTTCCCCCGCCTGTATGCGGATAGACGCGGCCGGGATCACCCGAAGCCCCGAATGCAGCGGAAGGCCCTCGGCCTCGGCGGCGCAGCGGGCGGCCATGACCAGGTCCAGGTGACTGGTCGCAGCCACCGGCGCAGCGGACAGCGCCTGCCAGCGTTTCATCGTCCGATCGGCATCCTTCACCGTCCCGACCAGTACCAGCTTTTGCTGGGCGCGGGTCAGCAGCACATAGAGTATACGCATCTCCTCAGCGGCATCCTCCCGGCGCTGCCGGGCCAGTATGGCCGCCTGGGGCAGCGTCAGCCGCCTGGTGCGCAGTTCAGGATCGAAGTAATTCATGCCCACGCCCAGATCCCGGTGGGTCAGCAGCGGCGCGTCGATGCGCTCGTTGCGGTACTTCTTCGCCAGCTGTGCCCCGAACACCACCCTGAACTCCAACCCCTTGCTCTTGTGGACCGACATCATGCGCACAACATCGTCGTTCTCCCCCAGCAGGTGGGCTGCATCGCCGTCACTGCGCTTGCGCATGTGTTCGGTGTAGAACAGAAACCGGGTCAGTGAGCCGGAATACTCGCTGTCAAAGCCGCAGGCACTGACTACAAATTGATCCAAATTCGCCTGCCGCTGTGCGCCCCCGGGCAATGCCCCGGCATAGGTATAAAACCCACTCTCATCCAGCACCAGCCGGACGAATTCACCCAGTCCCATGCTGCCGACCTTCAGCCGCCAGTCGTCCATTTGTGCGAAGAAGGCGCGCAGCTTCCCGGCGATGTCGTCTTTCGCCTCATCGGCATAGGCGTGCGCGGCGTCCACATAGGGCGAGGTCCGACAGGCGATGCGTATGCGTGCCAATTCGTCGGCGGTGAGTCCCACCACCGGCGAGCGCAGCATGGCGATCAATTCCACATCCCGCCGGGCATTCTCGATCAGTCGCAGCATCGACAGCAACCAGCGAATCTCCAGCGACTCATAGTAACCCGACTGTCCGTCGGCGAAAGCGGGGATGCCATGGGCCAGCATCACCGGCATCATGGCCGAGAAGGCCGCGGCTTTGCTGCGGGTCAGTATGGCAAAATCCCGGTAGCGCAGGGTTGGGTCCTCGGTCATCATCTCCCGGATGGTCAGGGCAATCACGATGCCCTCACGCTCCATAGCCTGAAGCCGGGCGATACCAGCCTCAGAACCGACGCTGTCGTCCTCGTCCTCAGGCTCCGCGTCGGCATCCACCAGCAGTATGTCCACGTCCTGCCCCTCGCCCGCCTCCGCGTCCGGCAGTCCCGGGTTCAGCCGCGACAGGGCGTCGTAGGTAATCTCGGCGTCTCCGCCGGTCATCACCCGCTCGAATACCAGGTTCACGAAGTCCAGTATGCCCTTTCGAGACCTGAAATTGCGGGTCAGCGGCAGCAACGTGCCGCCCACGCCCCGGCCATAGGCCTCATACTTCTCCAGGAACAGCCTCGGCTCGGCCAGCCGGAAGCGGTAGATGGACTGCTTCACGTCCCCCACCATGAACAGGTTGTTTCCCCGGCAAAGGGCGCCGACCAATGCCTCCTGAATGTCGGAAGTATCCTGGTACTCATCCACGAACACATAGTCGAAGCGCTCCCGCATGCTTCTTGCCACCGCAGGGTTTTTCAGCGCCCTCAGGGTCCGATGCTCCAGGTCGGCATAGGTGAGGCCGGAACGCTCGGCTTTGGCTGCTTCGTACAGCTCAGAAGCCCGAAGGGCAATGCCCGAAAGGGTTTCGATCTCGCCACTCAGCGCGCGAGCGTCCTTCCTGGCCTGCAAAAGCGGCAGGTTCCTCAAACGGATATCGGTCAGGACCTTTTTGACCGAATCCCGCAGGCGCTTCACCGCCTCGGCAGCGTCCGGGTCGGCGTTCAGGTCCCGCCTGCCCCGGGCCGAAGTACTCTTGTACTCGGACAGCGCCCTGTAAAGCGCATCGTAGTCCTCCAGGGCCAATATGTCGGCGAGCGCCTGCATGTCCGTTTGTATGGCCGCCTGGTAGTTCAACGGGCACCCGGGCAGCGCCAGGGCATAGCGGAGGTGAACCAGCGCCGTGCGGATAGCGCGGCGCGCATCCAGCTTCAGTTCGTCCTGCCAAATTGAAAGCGCAGCGTCGTCGCAGCGGGCCGCGTCCCCCAACCAAGCCTCCGGGTCCGGCCGATCCTCCATCCGCCGAAGCAGCAGCGCCACCGCCTCCCGCACGCCCTTGGGGCCCCTGCCATAGTCCAGCGCCAGCAGCCCCTCGCCGCCCGCGGCGTAGGCTTCCTCCAGGGCGGCGTCAAGCGCTTCATCCCGCAAGCGGGCGTCCATGGCGTCGTCCAATACGCGAAACGCCGGGTCCACCCCGGCGGATTCAAAGTTTGTGCGGAGGAAATCGGAGCAAAAGGCATGGAGGGTGGATATGTTGGCCTGTTCCAGCTTCAACAGCTGCTCCCGGCAGCGCTCGTCCCCCGCCGCAGCCCGCTCATTCAGCTGCCGCGACAGCTTGGTGCGCATGTCCGACGCGGCGGCGCGGGTGAACGTGACCACCAGCATCCGGCCCACGTCTGCCCCATCGTTCGCGATCAGCCGCAGCACCCGCTCCACCAGCACGGTGGTCTTGCCGGAGCCCGCCGCCGCGCTGAGCAGTATGTTGCCGTCCCGCGCCTCGATGGCCCGCAACTGTTCATCGGTCCATTTGGGCATGCGATCGCCTCCCGTGCCTTTCATCGCTCACCTGCGTTTCAGTGACGGCGCAGGCGCCGCCACAGCAAGCCTTCGTCAGTACGCCTTCAATTCCTCAAATTCCTTGCCGTGCTCGTACTCGTAGATCTTCGCATCCACCACAAAGCGGTACCAGAACGAGGACAGCACGTGGTAGATAAAGCCTTCCTTGCCGTCCAAAAAGCCGCCCCGGAGGAAGTAGTTCACGTTGAACCACAAAAACGCCCGCAGGAACTTGGGAAATTTATAGTACACGCCGTACTTCTTTTTGCGCTTCTTCTCGATCTCCGGGTCATCCACGCTGGCGTCCACATGGCCGTTCTTCCAATCCATGTAGTCCATGGCCTCCCGTGTGGCATACCAGTTGTAGCGACCGATGAAGTTGTCCAGGTCCTTGAAGTCGTAATGCAAAAAATTCTCCTTCAGGGAAATGCTCCCGCCCTCCGACAGTATGGTATGGGCGTCCCGGCGACGGTCCTCGATGCGGCCGATACCGTTCTTGAACACCATCAGCTTGCGCTTCTTGCTGCCGTGGGTCAGCGCCCGGCCCATGAAGAAATAGGTTGCCTCCAACGTCATGCCGTTCACGTCGTCGGCATCGTGGGCCGCCATTTCGCGCTCGATCTCCGCGCAGAGCGCCGGAGGGAACTGCTCGTCGGCATCAATGCGGATAACCCATTTGGTGTCGATGTCACAGTTGTCCAGTCCCCAATTGAATTGGCGGGCGTAATATTCGAACGCATGACAGTACACCTCGGCGCCGTTGGCCCTCGCCAGCTCCACGGTCCGGTCGGTGCTGCCGCTGTCCACCACAACGATGCGACGGCATAGCCCTTGCACGGATTGCAGGCAGCGCTCGATGTTCTTCTCTTCATTGCGCGTCAGTACGATCGCAGTGATGTCGGCCATGGGGACTCCTTTCCAAATTCTGATTTGTGGGGGAGACGAGGGAACAGGGAACAGGAATGGCGGCTGGCGCGGTTGTCAAAGCCTTCCCCAGCGACCGAAGGGAGCGATTCAGGGGAAGGTGGCAGCCCGAAGGGCTGACGGAAGAGGTCGTTCTCTTGGAGGAAATCTCGTAAACCGTCGATACCGCAGGGGGACCGACCTCTTCCGGCCCGCCTGCGGCGGTCCACCTGACGCTCGCAGGCTCGCTAGGGCCTACGGCCCCCCTGAAGGGGAAGGCTTTGGGCTTACGCATCTCCGTGATAAATCAGAATTTTGCAACGCATTTATAGGGACGGCTGGTTATTTCTAATCCCTAATCCCTAATCCCTAATCCCTAATCCCTGCGCCTCTCCCTACCAATTCAGAATCTGCATACACCAAACAATTACACTGATTCCAATACCGCCATCGTCGCGGCCATGCCGTGTTCGTGGGTGATGGACACCCAGACTTTGTAGCGTTCGCCGCACAGGGCGCGGGCGCGGGCGTGGGCCTTGCCGGACAGGGCGCAGCGGGGGCAGCCGCCGGCGTCGGGGGTGACTTCGATGTCGGAAAGACTGATGCCGACGAGGCCCGTGCCCAGGGCCTTCGACACGGCCTCCTTGGCGGCGAACAGCCCCGCGGCGATCTCCCCCCGGCGGATCTCCGAGGCGGCGCGGATGCGCCCCGCCTCGGCGGCGGTGAACACCCGGTCCACGAAGTGGGGCCGCTGGATGGCCCGCTTCATCCGCTCGATTTCGCACAGGTCCAGCCCGATGCCCGCGATCATGGCGACACCTCCCGGTTTAAGCGTGGAACCCCCGGCCCCTTCGGGGCCGCCTCTCCCTACAGGGAAAGCCCGGGCGGCTGCAATGCCGGCGCAGGTGAGGGCAGAGGGGCAATCCCGGCGGAATTGCGACTCCCCGTTTAATATTATAGCACATAGATGAGGTTTTGGACAGTTTTTCTTGTAAATCGCCGGGTAAAAAGGTATACTAATGATGGGGTTATACTGAGGGGGAAATTCTGATTTATCGCGGGCTATCGCCCGCTTGAAGGGGGACAGGTCCCCCTTCAATACATCCTCCTCAGATTTGCCTGAAATCGCAGGCGATTTCCGGGCGGCAAATCTG
>ONJE01000098.1 GCA_900318045.1 uncultured Eubacteriales bacterium | reverse complement strand
TCAGCGGCAGCATCGTGCGCGCCGGCGAAAAGGCCGGAGTGCCCACCCCGAACCATGCCTTCATGGTGACGCTGATCCACGCGATGGAGGACAAGGCGGCGGGTAGGTAAGGAACCTTCACGAAATAACCGGCACATCCTGCTTGTCTGAATCCGCCCCTGCTGCGTTGTCGTCGGTCAACGCGCCCCGATTGGCGGCGCAGGCGACATCGCTACAGTATCGCGGAAACGACTGATTCGTTATAGTAAGGAGGAATCGCCCATGCCATGCAAGTCCCTGTATGATTTCACCGCCGGCACGCCCAAACGCAGGCCCGAACAGCTGCCGCCGAAGGAGTTCACCGTCGGCAGCCTGCACATCGTGGACCTGACCAAGACCCTGGACCCCAACACGGAGTCCCGCCGCTGCCGGCTGTGGCGCTTCAACACCGGCGGGTCCATACCGGATTTCCATACCCTCATGGACCTGACCAGCCACCTGGGCACCCACTGTGAATGCCCCTACCACCACGATGAGGACTGGGCCAGCGTGGCCGAGCTGCCGCTGAAGCAGTTCATGGGCCGCGGCCTGTACGTGGTCATCGACGAGTTGCCCGAGAACGCGGAGATCACCGCCGAATCGCTGGAGAAGCACCTGGGCGCGAAGATCCGCCCCGGCGACACGGTCATCATCGACAGCCCCTATCGCATCCCGCCGTTCACCCCCGCCACCAACGGCCCCACCGACCACCGGCTGCACGTGGGCGCGGAATCTGCCCGGTGGCTGGCGGATCATGGGGTGCAGAGCGTGGCTTTCGGCGACGGCGTGACCATCGAGGACAGCGAAGCCAACGTCAAGCCCTTCCACGACATACTGATGGCGCAGAACTGTACCTTCCTTGAAGTGCTGCAAAACCTGGACCTGCTGAAGACCGACACCTTCTTCATCAGCTACGCGCCGCTGCCCATCGTCGGCCTGGATTCCTGCCCGGTGCGGGCATATGCAATAGAGGGCCTGGCGGAGTTCAGCTGATGAAAGGCGATTCCCCGCCACGCAGGAGGTAACATGCCACTGATACAATACGACGACATGCGCCTGGAATTTGAGCGCATCCTGAAAAAACGGGGCTTCACCGACGCGGACGCGGCTTCGGCGGCGGCGGTGTTC
The DNA here is from genome assembly GCA_900318045.1 of uncultured Eubacteriales bacterium. Classification (GTDB taxonomy): domain Bacteria; phylum Bacillota; class Clostridia; order Christensenellales; family Aristaeellaceae; genus UBA2862. Next base: position 10,980 of record ONJE01000098.1, on the reverse strand, counting down.
GCCGACAACAGCCTGGACGGCGTGTACAGCCACGGCTACATCCGCTTTCCCCGGATGGTAGACTACCTGGACAAGGGCGTGATCGACCCGAAGACGGAAGCCACCTGCGAAATGGCCTTCGGCGCGATGGAGCGCTGGGACGGCCACCGGGGCTTCGGCCCGCTGAACGCCCGCAAGGCCATGGACCGCGCCTGCGCGCTGGCCAGGGAATTCGGCATCGGTTTGGTGGCCCTGGGCAACAACAACCACTGGCTCCGTGGCGGCAGCTACGGCTGGCAGGCGGCCAACCAGGGCATGATCGGCATATGCTGGTCCAACACCACGCCCAACATGCCCGCCTGGGGCGGCAGGGACCGCAAGATCGGCAACAACCCCATCATCTTCGCTGTGCCCCACTCCAACGGAGAGCACGTGGTGGTGGACTGCGCCCTGTCCCAGTTCTCCTTCGGCAAGCTGGAGGAGGCGAAGCTGGCGGGCAGACAGATGCCCCTACCCTGCGGCTACAATGACGACGACGAAATGACCACCGACCCCGCGCCGGTGATGGCGAACCTTCGGCTCGCCCCGATGGGCTACTGGAAGGGTAGCGGCATATCGATACTGCTGGACCTGATCGCCACCGTGCTGACCAACGCCAACTCGGTGCGGAAGGTCGGCGCCTTCGGCGAGGAGGTGGGCCTTTCCCAGGTCATGATCGCCATCGACCCCGGCAAATTCAACGATACCGCCACCACCGACGCCATCGTGGCGGCACTGGTCGAGGACGTGAAGTCCTCCGAGCCGCTGAAGGGCGGTGCGCCGGTGCGCTACCCCGGCGAGCGGGACGTAAAGACCCGGAAGGAGAACCTGAAAAAGGGCATCCCCGTCAACGACGAGGTTTGGGCGCGGATACAGCGCCTGTAACAACAAATATTGCGATAATCCTGAAAAGGAAGGCACTGGAAGGAGGATAGTCAAAATAGTCCCAGCAAATATTCCTGAGGCCCAATAGATCTTCAATGATGAAAGGAGAAACCCCATGAAAAAGATGATTGCCATCCTGATGACCCTGGCCCTGATCGCGCTGTGCGTGCCCGCCATGGCCGAAGCCCCCGAGCTGACCCTGATCATCGCCTCCAACGCCACCGACCCCACCAACCCCTACAGCTACGGCCTTGACAAGTTCAAGGAGGTCGCGGAAGAGGTCTCCGGCGGCAAGATCGCCGTCGAGGTCCACAAGGGCACCCTGGGCGAGAACGAGTCCGAGCTGGTCGAAAAGCTGGCCATGGGCGCAGCCGACATGGTCGTCTCCTCCCCCGGCTTCATGACCGCCATCGGCGTGCCGGAGGTCGACTTCCTCTCTCTGGAGTACCTGTTCGACAGCTTCGATCACTGGGAAGCCTGCATGGACGGCGACTTCGGCGCCCAGATGCGCGACATGATCGCCGAGAAGACCGGCAACATGTACCGCATCATGGGCTACTGGTCCTCCTCCGTGCGTGACGTATACGCCAAGAAGGAGATCAAGAGCCCCGAGGACATGAAGGGCCTGAGCATCCGCACCCAGAACAGCCAGGTGCAGCAGCAGTTCTTCCAGGCCTGCGGCGCGGTTCCCACCAGCGTGGCCTGGGGCGAGCTGTACCAGGCGCTGCAGCAGGGCGTTGTGGACGGCGCTGAGAACGATTACACCAATCTGACCCTGAAGGAGCACCACAAGACCCCCAACGGCAAGTACGTGAATGAGACCCATCACGACTACACCACCCGCCTGTTCCTGATGGACGGCAACAAGTACAACGCCCTCACCGACGAGCAGAAGGCCTGGATCGACGAAGCCAGCGCCGCCGCCACCGCCGAGGAGCGCGCCATCACCTATCGCATGTTCGAGGAGTCCAAGCAGAAGGCCATCGACGACGGCGCCATCATCACCGAGCACGCCGACATCGATATCGACGCCTTCAAGGCCATCGCCATCCCGATCCAGGACGAGTTCGCCGCCAAGATCGGCATGACCGAGCAGCTGGAGATGATCCGCAGCGCGGCCAAGTAAGCTCCGATTGAGTTTTCACCGCGGTTCCCCGCCCCGACGGACGGGGAACCGCGTGCAATTTCATTGATTGTAGGAGATGGCTATGAAAAAAGCGATTGATACCATGCAGAAGATCCAGATTGCCCTGGGCGGCTTATTCCTGCTGATCTTCCTGGTGACGGTCGTCTACCAGATGATTTGCCGCTACCTGGGCATCACCGCCATGTGGACGGAGGACGTCTCCATGTACTCCTTCATCTGGGCGGTGTTCACCGGCGCGGGCGCGATGGTGCATTCGAAGGCCCACTTCGCCTTCACCACCGTCAGCGATTCCATGAAGGACCCCCGCAAGAAGGCGATGCTCCAGATCTTCATCAACATCGTCATGCTGATTTTCTCCGTACTGATGATCAAGTACGGCATCGACGCCGCCAAGCAGTTCTGGAACTTCAAGTGGACCAGCATCCCCACCCTGAACCGCGGCCCGACGTGGCTGTGCATACCGTTCTGCGGGCTGACCTCGAGCATCTACCTGCTCTGGTCCATCTATGAGGAGATCCAGAAGATCAAGAAGGGGGGCCAGGCATAATGTTAGGCGCAATCCTGGTCATCATGTTCGTGGTGCTGGTAGCCATCGGCACGCCCATCGCCTTCGCGCTGGGCCTGGTGTCCTTCACGGGCATCGCTTGCCTGCCCTCCATACCGAACATGGTCGTGTTCACCAAGATGTTCAACGGCCTGAACAGCTTCACCCTGCTGGCCGTGCCACTGTTCATACTCGCCGCCAACCTGATGAACGAGGGCGGCATCACCGACAAGCTGATCGAGTGCATCTGCGACCTGGTGGGCCACTGGAAGGGCGGCCTGGCCCACGCCAACGTGCTGGTGTCGATGGTCTTCGCCGGCATCTCCGGCTCCTCCCAGGCGGACACCTCCGGCGTGGGCAAGATCTTTATCCCCGCGATGGAAAAGCAGGGCTATGACAAGGGCACGTCCGTGGGCGTGACGGCGGCGTCGTCCACCCTCGGCTCCATCATACCGCCAAGCATCACGATGGTCGTGTACTCGGGTATCGCCAATGTGTCAACCGGCGCGCTGTTCATGTCCGGCATCGTGCCCGGCATCCTTTTGGGCGTAGCGATGATGCTGGTGGTCGTGTTCTACTCCAAGCGCAAGAACTTCCCCCAGAGCCCCCGCGTGCCGGTGAAGACGGCGATCATGCACACGCTGAAATCGCTGCCGGCCCTGATGACCCCCATCATTCTGATCGGCGGCATCGTGTCCGGCCTGTTCACCCCCACCGAGTCCGCGGCCTTCGCCTGCATCTACGCGCTGCTGGTGGGCATCTTCTTCTACCGCACCATCAAGATCAGGCGCCTGCCGGCGATCCTGATCGAGACGATGAAGATGGCCTCGCTGTCGCTGTTCGCGCTGGCCACCGCCAACGCTCTGGGCGAGCTGCTGAGCTACTACCGCCTGAACGTGATCGCCCAGCAGTTCTTCACGTCCCTGCCCGGCGGCCGGTTCATCTTCCTGCTGGTGGTCGTGGCGTTCTTCCTGTTCGTGGGCACCTTCATGGACGCCGTGCCGGCCATGATACTGTTCGTGCCGATCATCCTGCCCTCCGCCGTGGCGCTGAACCTGAGCCCCATCATCCTGGGCCTCATCATCATCGTCACGCTGGCCCTGGGCCTGGTGACCCCGCCCTACGGCCTGTGCCTGCTGCTGGCCTGCAACATAAGCGGAACGACGATAGAAGAGGGCTTCAAGGGCGCGCTGCCCTACTTCCTGTCCTCGCTGTGCGTGCTGTTCCTGCTGATCCTGTTCCCGAACTTCTGGCTGGCCATCCCCAAGGCCATCTTCCCGGGACTGTTCTGATACTGATTCTGCTTTTTCTGGTTTGCCGGTTGGCTGTCAGACTGCCGTCTCAACCCGGATACGGACCCGCCTGCGGATGGTTGACGATAGTATGAACGGCCTGACCGACGAACCAGGATTTTTACTGAAAGGATAACCCTATGGGCTATGTCTGCCTCCTCCTCCAGGCGCTGATATTCAGCTTCGGCGGCATACTGATCAAGACCACCGCCACGGCCTTTTCCCCGTTCATGGTGTCCTTCCTGCGCTTCGCGCTGGGCGTGCTTTTCCTGCTGGCGTTGCAACTGATCCGGGGGAAAAAGCCCCACCTGACGCTCTTGAACCGGATGGTGGTGTTCGGTGGCATCGCCAAGACACTGCACTACCTGGGCGAAAACTACGGCGTGATGCACGGCTTTTCCTACGGCAACGTGGTGATTTGGCCGGTGCAGACCGTGGTGATACTGCTGATCTCCACGCTGGTACTGAAGGAAAAGGTCACCCGGCCGGCGGTGGCGGGGGCTTTCCTGTGCCTGTCCGGCATCGTGCTGCTCACCTGGAACGGCATGCCCCTGCGGGATTTCATCGGCGGCCAGGGGCCGCTGCTGATCGCCTTCGTCATTGCTGGCATCGGCGCGTCGCTGTTCTCCATTTGCCAGAAGAAGCTTCTGGACAAAATGGACACCGTGGAACTGAACAACTCCATGTTCCTGATCGGCGGGCTGTGCGCTGGTGGCGTACTGCCGCTGACCGGCACGGCGGTGACCTTTCCCATCAGGCTGCCCGCCGCCGCGGCCATGCTTGTACTCGGCGTGATCACTGGCGTGGGCTTCCTGCTCCAGGCCGAGGGCTTCAAGACGGTACCCATATTCGTGGCAACAGTGGTCCAAAGCTCGACGGTGCTGCTGTCCCTTTTGTGGGCGTCGCTGCTGTACCGCGAGCGCATCACCGGCTGGATCGTCGCCGGGACAGTGCTGTTCCTGGGCGGCATACTGCTTGTCAACGTGAAACCAAGGCGTCAGCCATAGCATAAGGAGTGACTGTTATGATCTACGGCAATGTCAACAATGAATTCTTCGGGCAGCAGGTCGCCATTCTGCCCAAGCCGCTGGGCGACGCGCTGCGCTTTCTGAAGACCGCTGATCTTGCAAATCACGAGGCGGGCCGCTTCCCCATGAACCTGAACGGCGTGGACGTGATCCTCCAGGTGATGGACCTGGAGACCAAGCCTCGGGAAACGGCGAAGCCCGAAATCCACCGCAAGTACATCGACGTGCAGTTCCTGGTCTGCGGCGGCCCCGAGAAAGCGGCTTACTACGACGACGACGGCAGCAGCATCGTGAGCTCCGACGAGCTGGCTACCGAGCGGGATATACTGTTCTACGAGAACCACCCCGAGGTCCTGGAGTGCAGCGTCTACCTGACCCCCGGCACCTACGCCATCTACCTGCCCTGGGATGTGCACGTGCCCGGTCTGAGCGCCGACGGCCAGGCCCGTCCCTTCCGCAAGATCGTAATGAAGGTGCCGATGGAAGCGTGTCTGTGAGCCTGATCTATGAACATACAGCGGGCGTCAAACCGGCAAGGCCGGTTTGACGCCCGCTGTAAATGTATATATATTTACGTATATCGTATATTTTTTCATTCTGTCTCCCATTTCCGGCGAATCCCTTTTTTCCTTTTTATGCAAAAAAAGGACTGTTCGCCCGTATTCCGTCAGGAAATGCAATTATTAACATTCGGGTTGGCAATCCTCTGTTGCCTTTTACCTGGATTTATTGTATAATGTGATTATAAAGTGGCCGGGTTTCCGGCACGGAAATGGAGGAACTAATCATGAAGAAAGTCGTATCCCTGGTTATCGCGCTGGTTTTGGCCCTGTCCTGCACCGCAGCCCTGGCCGAGCTGACCTTCACCACCGGCGGTACCTCCGGCACCTACTATGCCTTCGGCAACGTGCTGGCCCAGTACATCACCAACAATTCCGACGTGGCCGTCACCGCCATCGCGGGCAACGGCTCCGCCGCCAATATCGACCTGCTGGACATCGGCGACGCCCAGCTGGGATTCGTTCAGAACGACGTGGCCAACTACGCCTACAACGGCATTCGCTTTGAGCAGTACGAGGGCAACCCCATCGACAGCTTCACCGCCCTGTGCGCGCTGTACACCGAGACCGTGCAGCTGGTCACCTGCAACCCCGACATCAAGTCCGTCGAGGACCTGAAGGGCAAGAACGTGTCCATCGGCTCCCAGGGCTCCGGCGTGTACTTCAACGCCATGGACTTCTTCGCCGCCTATGACATGACCGAGGCCGACATCAATCCCCAGTACCTCTCCTTCGGCGATTCCGCCGAGGCCCTGAAGGACGGCAAGATCGACGCCGCGTTCGTCGTCGCAGGCGCCCCAACCCCCGCCGTGGTCGACCTGGCCACCACCAAGGGCTGCTACCTGATCGGTCTGGACGACGCGCACGTCGAAAAGCTGCAGGCCATCTCCAGCGCCTATGCCAAGAGCGTCATCCCCGCCGGCACCTATGAGGGCATCGACGAGGACATCACCACCGTGGGCGTGAAGGCCACCATCATCGCCAATGAGGACGTGACCGAGGACGAGGCCTACACCATCGTCTCCACCATCTTCGAAAACGTGCCCGCCATCACCGAGGCCCATGCCAAGGGCGCTGAGCTGGACGTGGAGTATGCCTCCAGCTGCGGCCTGCCCTACCATCCCGGCGCCGCCAAGTATTTCGCCGAGAAGGGCATCGAGGTTGAAGCCAACGGTATTGACAAATACTGATTTTTCGGGCAAGGCTCGATAAATCAGTATTCACCACTTCCCGAAAGGAGGCCGGCCTATGGCCAGCAACCCATCCCAGGACCCAAACCTGAATGCGCCGGACATTGACACCTCCACCGGTTCTGCCGCAGACGTCGAAGCCGTCATGCGCAAATACGACCGCGAATCCAACACCCGCATCTGGGAGGGCACGCCCAAGGTCATCGTATCCTGTATTCTGGTGGCATTCTCCCTGTTTTGCCTGTATGTCACGCTCTTCGCCAACTTCCTGGAGCAGGTTCGCATGACCTCCTTCATGGGGCTGGTAATCATCATGGGCTTCCTTACCTATCCCGCTCGCAAGGGCGCGGTAAAGCCCAACAGCCTGCCCTGGTACGACATCGTGCTGATGGTCCTGGGCGCGGGCGCGTTCTTCTACTATGCCCTCAACGCCCATGTCATACTGAACACGCGATTGAAGGAAATCCTCACCAACCCCATGTACACCATCATCGCGGTGGTGGGCATACTGGTGCTGGCGGAGCTGTGCCGCCGCAGCGTGGGCCTGCCGATACTGTGCGTGGCGATCTTCTTCATAGGCTACACCTTCTTCAACGGCAAGACCCTCTCCCGGACCGCCTATGAGATGTTCTACGGCGACAACGGCATACTGGGCACGCCGGTGAGCGTGTGCAGCAAATACATCGTCGTGTTCATCATCTTCGGCGCGTTCCTGGAGAAGACAGGCGTATCCGCCTTCTTCATCAACCTGGCCAACAGCCTGACCGGTCGGTTTGCCGGCGGTCCGGCGAAGGTGGCCGTCATCTCCTCGGCGCTGTGCGGCATGGTCTCCGGCAGCTCCGTGGGCAATACCGTCACCACTGGCTCGGTGACGATCCCGATGATGAAGAAGACCGGCTACAGATCCGAATTCGCCGGCGCCGTCGAGGCCGCGGCCTCCACCGGCGGCCAGATCATGCCCCCCATCATGGGTGCGGCGGCCTTCCTGATGGCCGACTATCTGGGCGTACCCTATTCCAACATCATCGTGCGCGCCATCGTGCCCGCGGTGCTGTACTTCCTGGGCATATTCATCGCCGTGCACCTTGAGGCCAAGAAGCTGGGCCTGAAGGGCATCGACCGTTCGATGCTGCCCCGGTTCAAATCCCTCCTGAAGGACACCTACCTGCTGCTGCCGCTGATCGTGCTGATCGTGCTGGTCTGCTCCAACACGCGCACGATGCAGTTCTCGGCAGCGGTCGCCATCGTGGTGGCCATACTGGTGGGCTTCCTGAACAACCTGACCGGCTACTACAGGCGCACCCAGCAGGACGCCGGCTCCGCTGCCGCCGGCGAGATTCCCTCGTCCTTCGGCATCAAGACCATCCTCAGCGCGCTGGAGGCCGGCGGGCGCAGCTGCGTCACCGTGGCCGTAGCCTGCGGCATCGCCGGCGTCATCTGCGGCTGCATCACCGTTACCGGCCTGGCCAACCGCCTGATCAGCGCCATCGTCGGCGTCAGCGGCAACAGCATGCTGCTTGGCCTGTTCCTGACGATGCTCTGCTGTATCGTACTGGGCATGGGCGTGCCCACCACGGCCACATACTGCATCATGGCGTCCACCTGCGCGCCGATACTGATCCAGATGGGCGTCCCCCAGATCGCCGCCCACTTCTTCGTGTTCTACTACGGCATCGTGGCGGACATCACGCCGCCGGTGGCCCTGGCCGCCTATGCCGGCGCGGCCATCGCCAAGGGCAAACCGATGAAGACCGGCGTAACTGCCACGCGGCTGGCCATCGGCGCATTCATCATCCCCTTTGTGTTCGCCGCGTCCCCGGCGCTGCTGTTCATCGACACGGTGTGGTACGAGGTGGTGCTGATCACCATCACCGCCACACTGGGCATGATTGGCGTGGCCGCGGGCCTGTCCGGCTACCTGCTGACGAATATGAACATCATCGAACGACTGCTGACCATCGGCGGCGGCCTGGCGCTGATCGTCCCCGGCACGCTGACCGACTTCATCGGCCTGGGCCTGATCGCCCTGGGCGTGGTGATGCAGGTGATTCGCAAGCGGGGCCAGGCCTCGGCGTAAATCCCTGTCGACGGAAAAGGCAACCAAGGGAGGCGTGCCGGGGCACGTTGACCGACGACAACGCGGCAATGGCGGATTCAGGCAAGCATAATGTATGAATAATGTATGCACAGGCCCTTAGCATGATGAACTATATCGTCTCGTACACCACATTTTCCGCCAGGCTCCGATTCTTGTAGGCCGGGTCGGCACTGACATCGCGTATGATTTGTACGTAGTCGGGAATGGCCGCGCCCTCGTCCTCGCGCTCAAGCTCGATCTCCAGTATCGCCCGGTCGTTCCAAAAGGGGTAGATGTCAAATTCCAATATGTGGCCCTCATAGGGAATGCGGTAGCGGGTCTTGCCCACAGGCTTGCAGCCAGGCTGCTGCTCCTGGCACAGGTGAATGTACTCCAGCTGGTCGATCTCGCCCTCGTCCTCCTCGTTGGTCAGGTCGGTGAGGTGTTTTTTGAAGGTTTTATAATATTTGATCTCACCGCCCGACACCACCTGTCGGATGCGCCGGGTCTCCCCCGGCCCCGAGACCGTCAGATAGATCTGCACGATCTCCCACTGCTCCACGCCCTTTTGGGCTTGCAGCGTCTTGATGTCCGGATAGCGAATCAGGTATTTGCGCTCGATTTCGCAGTGCTTTCCCGCGCTCATGTCAATCCCTCCTTTGGCTGAGTATGATGCTCTTTGGCAAATGCTGTTTTATAATTCAATCCTGCCGAGTTCGGAATCATCCGCGTTCAGCCGGAAGTCCCAGGTCAGCTTGGTCAGCGTGACGTAGCCCTGGCTGTTCTTGCAGGTGTCGTATTCCGGGTCGTCCATCGGAACGGGCTCGTTGTTCCGAAGGCGGTAACAGGCGCCCCCCTCGTCCTCCAGCACGTCGTAATCGACCTCCCCCAGGAACACAGGGGCGAGGGTCGCGGGCTGGATGCCCTTTAGCGCCTCATAGGGGATGGATGGCACGTTCAGGTTATAGATCACGCCCCTGGGCAGCGGATGATCGGCGATCCAGTCTGCCACGCGCAGGGCTACCCGGGCCGCGGGGCCATAATCGCTCTGGTCCTCCCCGCCAAAGGGCCTCACGCACAGCGACACCGCCATGGCCTGCACGCCGTGCATCGCGGCCTCCATCGCCGCGGCCACCGTGCCGGAGTAGATACAGGCCCCACCCTGGTTCATGCCCCGGTTGACGCCGGAGACAACCAGGTCCAAGCCCATCTTGCGGCACAGGAACAACCCCAGTGCGGCGCAGTCGGAGGGGGTGCCGTCCACAGCCCAGGCCAGGGCCGCGCCGGGGATGTCCCGGGGCTCGGCGTGCAGGGGCGCGTTCAGCGTGGCGGCGTGGCTGATGCACGAGCGCTCGCGATCCGGGGCGCAAACGTACACGGTATGGCCCGCCCCGGAGAAGGCCTCAACCAACGCCCTCAGCCCCGGCGCGAAGATACCGTCGTCATTGGTAACAAGTATGCGCATCGCTTGTGTCCCTCACTGCTCGCTGCTCTTATAGAAGCGCACCGATTCGTTGTAGATCCGCACGATATCCTGAAGGATGTCCGGATGGCGGAAGCTCTTGTGGTAGAGTATGTTCATCTCCCGGATCATGCTGAGGTTTTCGATGGGCAGCACGGTCATCTTGCCCTTCTTCAGCTCGTCCATGCAGGCGCTGCGGGCCAGGATCGACACGCCGTAATTTCGGCGAATCAGGTCCTTGATGGTAGCGATGTTGTCCACCTCGAGGGTGACGTTGAATTCATCGATGGAGATGTTGCGGCTCTCCAGGTGGGCGGCGAACAGGTTGCGGGTGCCGGAGCTGGGCAGCCGCAGGATCATCCGCTCCCGCTTCAACTCCTCCAGGGTGACGATGCTCTTCTTCGCCAGCGGACTCTCGTTGGACACCGCGCACACCAGGTAATCGGTATCCAGCATGATGGAATTGATGCTGGGGTCCTGCACCGCGCCCTCCACGATGGCGATATCGATCTTATAATTCTTTAGCATGGCATAAAGATTATTTATCGTATCGGTCTGTATCGTGATGCTCAGGTTTTCATTCTGCTCGGCGTACTTGGCCAGTACCTGCGTCACCACGTTGCTCTCGGAGGTGTGGGTGATGCCCACCCGAAGCCGCTCGATGCTGCGCTTCTGGTCGCGCAGGGCTTGTTGCAGGTTTTCATACAGCGAAAACACCCGCTCGGCGTACTCGATCACCAGCTTCCCATCGGGCGTAGGGCGAATCTTACCGCCGCT
>ONJE01000254.1 GCA_900318045.1 uncultured Eubacteriales bacterium | reverse complement strand
ATGACACCCGCAATGGCCACGCGCTGCTTTTGACCGCCGGAGAGCAGATGCGGGGCATGCATACGGTATTCGTACATCCCCACCAGTCTCAAGGATGCATCCACACGTCTGCGGATTTCCAGCGGCTCCACGCCCAGATTCTCCGGGGCAAAGGCCACATCGTCCTCCACGACGTTTGCGACAATCTGATTGTCCGGGTTCTGGAAGACCATGCCGACATGACGACGCACATCAATGATGTGCTCTTCATCGGAGACTGCGAGGTTTACAGCAACTTCATGCATGAAGAAATCCTGAAGCTGGTTGCCACCTACTACGGCGAGGAAAAGGCCGAATAAGCCACACATTATGTCGGGGGGAGAGAGTGTCCTCTCTCTCCCTGATTTTTCAAATTGTGGGCTGCATGGAAGTACACAGCCCAGACTTTGGAAAATCGAAATAATGAGATGGGGGGAGGTACTGCCATGACCGATCTGTCAAAGGGTACCAAGAAATTCACCAATCCTGAAAAGAAGGGGTTTTTCAGAACCCTGGCCAGCCAGTGGCAGTTGGCGCTGATGTCAGTTCCGATTTTCCTGTACGTGATACTGTTCAACTACGTTCCCCTGTGGGGCTGGACCAACGCCTTCAAGGACTACGGCAACCGCAAGCTGGTCGCCCGTGGCATCACGCCCTGGAACGGCCTGGACAACTTCAAGTGGCTGTTCAGCCGCCCGGACTTCTATCAGGCCATCCGCAATACGCTGGCCATGAGCCTCATCAACCTGGTGTTCGGCACGGTGGCCGCCATCGTACTGGCGGTGCTGCTGAACGAGGTGCGCCAGCGCGCCTTCAAGCGCACGGTGCAGACCGTCACCTACCTGCCCCACTTCCTGTCCATGGTCATCATCGTGGCCATGGCCCAGAACATCTTCGCGTCCAACGGCCCCGTCAACGACCTGTTGAAGATGCTGGGACTCCAGCCCGTGTTCTGGCTGGGCGAGGGCAAGCACTTCTGGTGGCTGGTGGGCATCATCAACGTCTGGAAGGAGGTCGGCTGGGGCACCATCATCTACATCTCCGCCATGACCTCCATCGACCCCTCCCTGTATGAGGCCGCCGGCATCGACGGCGCGGGCCGCTTCCAGAAGATATTGCACGTCACGCTGCCGGGCATCAAGAGCACCTTCGTGATCCTGCTGATCATGAACATCGGCCACCTGATGGAGGCCGGCTTCGAGATCCAGTACCTGCTGGGCAACGGCCTGACCGCCGAGTACTCGCGCACGATCGACATCTTCGTACTGGAATACGGCACCCAGCAGATGGACTTCGGCGTCGCCACCGCCGCCGGCATCTTCAAGAGCGTTGTCGCCATCCTGCTGCTCGTCGGCGCGAATTTCATCGCGAAGCGCCTCGGCGAGGACACGCTGGTTTAAGGAAGGAGGACGACAGACATGACTACAAATTATCAGAATACGAAGGTTCGCAAGCATTACGACGTCGTCTTCCCGATCGTCAACACCATCATACTGATCCTGCTGATGTTCGTGACGCTGTACCCCGTCATCAACACCGTGGCCTACTCCTTCAACGACGGCACCGACGCGCTGAAGGCCGGCATCGGCCTGTGGCCCCGGGTGTTCAGCGTCCAGAGCTACAAGTCCATACTGTCCGACCCCGCCGTGTACCAGGCGGGCTGGATTTCCGCTTCCAAGACGGTGATCATCACCCTGCTGAACCTGTTCTGGACCAGCATGCTGGCCTACACGCTGACCCGCAAGGAATACGTGCTGCGCAAGCTCATCACCACGATGATGATACTGACCATGTACGTGAACGCCGGCCTGATCCCCAACTACCTGCTGATCACCAAGACGTTGCACCTGCAGAAGACCTACTGGGTGTATATCATTCCCACGATGTTCAGTTGCTTCAACATGGTGGTGCTGCGCACCTACATCGCCGGCCTGCCCGAAGCGCTGGTGGAATCCGCCCGCATCGACGGCGCGGGCGACATCCGCATCTTCTGGCAGATCATCTTCCCGCTGTGCAAGCCCGTTCTGGCCACCGTGGCCCTGTTCGTGGCCGTGGGCAGCTGGAACAGCTGGTTTGACACCCACCTGTACAACGCCAGCAAGGTCAACCTGCACAGCCTTCAGTACCTGCTGAAGATGAAGCTGGCCACCACCCAGGCCAGCTCCAACGCGGCCCAGTCCTCCGCGGAAGCGCTGGCCAGCTCCTCCGCCGCCAAGACCACGCCCGTCACCATCCGCTGTGCCATCACGGTGATCTCCACGGTGCCGATCCTGGTGGTCTACCCCTTCCTGCAAAAATACTTCGTCACCGGCATGGTGCTGGGCAGCGTGAAGGGATAAAGCCCTTTGCATTTGAACAATCTCCCGTCGCGGTTGACCTCGGCGGGAGATTTTCAGGTTTTATTCCGGTCTGTGTGTACAGTTCTGATTTGGCAGTGTATTGAAACTGCGCTCCAAAAAGTGTTCTCCTTTGGGGTCGATTCTCCGAACCACGCCTTCATCACCCTGTTTCGCAAAAAATGAAAAGCATTTTTGGTTCCCGAGCGTAGCGCCGCAGCCCATCGACACGCTATACTGACCGTAAAGTCGGGTTATCAGGGCGCTATCCCATTATTAGCCATACAGACCGACAAGAGAGGAGCAACCGTCATGTCCTACGAACATCGCAAAGCCCGCGCCGTCCTGCGCGTCCTCGACGGCCAGGGGCGGCCCGTCGCCAACGCGCACCTTCACCTCGACCAAAAGAGCCACGACTTCCTCTTCGGCTGCGGGGCCTTCGACGCCATCCCCTACACCAACGAGAAAAAGGGCGATCCCTTCCTCGGGGACCGCATGGAAAAGTGGCTTCGGCTGTTCAACTACGGTACCCTCCCCTTCTACTGGGGCCGATACGAGCCCGAGGAGGGCAAGCCGGCCTTTGAGAACCGCATGAACGCCGCCCGGTTCCTGACGGGCCGCGGCGTCAGGCTGAAGGGGCACCCTCTGTGCTGGCACACCGTATGCGCCGACTGGCTGATGCAATACGACGACAAGACCATCCTCGACAAGCAGCTTGAGCGCATCCATCGGGATGTGACCGCCTTCGCCGGGGTCATCGACATCTGGGATGTGATCAACGAGGTGGTCATCATGCCCGAGTTCGATCGCTACGACAACGCCGTCACCCGCATCTGCAAGCGCTACGGCCGGGTGCCGCTGGTGAAGGAGGTATTCGAGGCCGCGAAGGCCGCCAACCCGAAGGCGCTGCTGCTGATCAACGACTTCAACCTCTCGGACCGTTACGCCGAGCTGATTCGCGACTGCCTGGACGCGGGTGTGCCCATCGGGGCCATCGGTTTGCAAACCCACCAGCACCAGGGCTACATGGGCGTGGAGAAGCTGGAAGAGGTGCTGCGCCGCTTCAAGGGCTTCGGCCTGCCGCTTCACTTCACCGAGAACACACTGGTGTCCGGCCACCTGATGCCGGGGCACATCGTGGACCTGAATGACTACCAGGTGCCCGAGTGGCCCACCACCCCCGAGGGCGAGTCGCGGCAAGCCCGGGAGTGGACGGAGATGCTGGGCCTGCTGTTCGAGCACCCGCAGGTGGAGGCCGTCACCGCCTGGGATTTCACCGACGGGTGCTGGCTGGGTGCGCCCAGCGGGCTGCTAGCGGCAGACAACCGGGAAAAGCCTGCCTACAGGGCACTGGAGGGGCTGATTCGCGGCGACTGGTGCTCCGAAGGCGAGATCGTCACCGATGAAAACGGGTGTGCCCGGGTGGAAGGATTCAAGGGCATGTACGCCCTGACCGACGGTACGCGGGTGACAGATTTCCATCTGTGCGCGGATACACAGAGCATCGAAGTTGTGATGGAACAGGCGCGATCGTAAAGCCACCGCCCCGCTCAGGATGAGGGAGCAGCTTCCTCGTCATCCCGAGTGGGGCGATGGTTTTTTATTCACATTAACACATTCTGATCTATCGAGCTTTTGGGCGTTCGTCTGTCCATCCCAACCCCTAACCCCTAAAACCTACTGTTCCTCTGATGAACCGATGAGAAGCAGGTTTGTCCGATTTGTAGATAATACCGGTGACCATAAGGTCTATCTCCCAGTGTGTTGGGAGTCGGTTAATCATGCAAAACACTATTCCCGGTTTAGCTACCTCACAATAATATATAGAGAACCATAATTCAGCCCGAATA
>ONJE01000104.1 GCA_900318045.1 uncultured Eubacteriales bacterium | reverse complement strand
ATGCAAGCATGCGAGCGGATTTTTCGTCATACCAAGGCGAAGGCCCGCAGGCTTGCTGGCGGCAAGTCAAGGGTCTTCAACGCCGGTATGGCGGAAAAGTCGCCGCAGGATTGTATAGGTTTAGGTTGAGATTAGTATTAGTAGCTTTTACTGTCCAGGCGGACGAAAATACAGCAGCGGCCCCGGGACCGCCGCTACAGACGATACGTTTGATTGGGCTGGACAGATACTGCCTGTTTTTTACTTCAACCCCAGGTATTTGTCCCAAAATTCCCTGGACACCAGGGTAGGCATGGCCTTTCGATAGGCCTCGCAGGCCTGGACGTACTTCGCCTTCATCATCCTGACGGTCCGGCGGTAGCCCGACATCGTCTCCCGCAGCAGCCTGCCGTTGTACTCGGAGACGAAGCCACGGTTGCCGCCCACGTCGTAGTTCAGTACCCGCCGTTTGCCGGCAAAGTCCTTCACGCCGTTCAGCGCGGCGTCCACCACCCCGTCGCCCTTACGGGGAACCAGGTGCTTGTTCAGCGTGATGAAGCGCTTGAACTTTTTGGCCGGCTTTTCCATGCGCTGGCTCTTGATGTACTCGTTCTCATCAAAGCGCACGGGCAGCTCTTTCAGCGGCTGGAATCGGTCGCCGATCATCATGACCTCCTTGTGCAGCGCCTCGCCGTCGGTGTTCAGCAGGAAATCCGGGCCCTTGCAAAAGTCCTCCATGGCCTTGAAGGCCAGCTTGCAGTCGGAGTAGCGATAGCGGCCGATGTTCACCTTCACTGAATAGCGCAGCACCTCCCGGGCCTGCTTGAAGCCGAAGTCGGGCCAGTGCAGGGCGTTGACGATCATCTCGTTGCGAATCTCGTAGTACTGGGAGGATGAGGAGAAGCGATACTCGAAGGGCTCATGCCACAGGCAGATGCCGCTCATGGCGATGATGTCGCTGCCGGTGCGCAGGCCGTATTCCACATCGTCGTAGCGTATGAAGATGGGCAGCGGCAGGTTTTCGTTGGTAATCTTCGAAATCGGGATGCAGCTGTACCACCAGGCGTTGTAGTTGGCCATGTCCTCCTTCTCGTTGAAGAGGATTTTTTCGATGTCGGTCAGGTCAAGCATGGTCTTGTCGTTGCGCACGCAAAAGCCGTCCCACCAGCCGCCGCACTCGTGCTGGAGGCTGCGGTTGTCCAGGCGCAGCATGGCCCCTGCCACGGTCTTGCCCTGGAATTCGGGCTTCAGGAACTGGAGCAGCCGGTAGGTGCGCAGTATGGCGTTGGTGTTGATCAGCACGTCGTCGTCCATCACCAGCACGTGGGTGAAAGGCCGCCGGGGCAGCATGTCCAATATCTCGATCATGCCCCGGGTGAAGCCGCCCGCGCCGCCCACGTTGCGGTTGGGAAAGATGTGCACCCGGTCGGTCTGCATGGCTTCCACGTCCAGCGTCTGACCGTTGTCGGAGATGAACATGTCCAGGTGGTTGCAGACCGGGCTGTTCGGGTTTTCCATGATGTCCCGGTTCAGTATGCCCACGTTGCGGGTGATGTAGCGTTCCCGTCGGAAGGTGCAGGTATCGATGGCGATGTTGACCGGGTTCAGTGTCGCCTCGTCAACATTGGTCACGTATCCGCCGCCGTAGAACACGTTGTCCTTTTCCTCCAGCGCGTACAGCCGGAAGCACACGATACCACCCTCGTCCAGGTTCTTCAGCGGAATCTCAAAATCAAAGGCTGTGCGCACGGAGGCGCGGCACACCCGCTCGCAGAAAATGTGCTCGAAGGGCTCGGTGTACATGGAGTACATGTGCAGCAGCGTCACCTGGAAGCTTCCCTGCAATTCAAGGCGCAGGGTCAGATTGTCCAGGCGGGTGTATTTGTTCCACTTGCCCACGGAAAAGCAGTTGAAGTAGGTGTCAAAGCCCGCATGCTGCCAGGACGCCATGTGCAACGCCGGCACCTCGGGGTCGTAGTAGGCCCGACGCTGTGCGGAATTGTCGAAGCGGATGTCAGCCTGACGGCGGAAGAAGCGCTCGTAGTGGGTCAACTCCCCCGGCACCTTCTCCTGGGGCGCGTCCACCGCTGCCATGCTGTCGCCCTCCAGGCGGAAGTACATCTCGTACTCGGCACACGTTTCATAGTTCGGAAATAAAAGCTCCTGCAAAATCACAGCGCATGACCACCTTTCCATCAAGCCTGGGCCTTTTGTTCCAGATAGGTATCGCAGACCTCGGCGGAGGGGCCGTCCAGCATCACGTTGCCGTGGTCCAGCCATATGGCCCGGGGGCAAAGCTCCTTCACCTGGTCGGTATTGTGGGACACGAAAAGCAACGTTGTGCCCTCGCTCAGCATCTTCTCCATGCGGCGGTGACACTTCTGGGCAAAGTTGAAGTCGCCCACGGACAGGATCTCATCCACCACCAGTATGTCCGCCTTGACCTCGGTGGCGATGGCAAAG
Source organism: uncultured Eubacteriales bacterium (assembly GCA_900318045.1). Classification (GTDB taxonomy): domain Bacteria; phylum Bacillota; class Clostridia; order Christensenellales; family Aristaeellaceae; genus UBA2862. The sequence continues at coordinate 5,323 of ONJE01000104.1, read as the reverse complement.
CCCAGCCGGGCAATCATGCCAGAGGAAAAGCTGCGAATCGGGGCGTCGAGGAAGTCCCACAGCTCGGCAAAGTCCACGATCCTGTCGAAGTTCTTCTGCATCTCCCTGCGGTTGTGGCCCAGCAGCGCGCCATTGAGAAAGATGTTTTCCCGGGCAGTCAGGTCCACATCGAAGCCCGCCCCCAGCTCGATCAGCGGCGCGATGGTACCGTTCACCGCCACGTCGCCCTCGGTGGGGTCCATCACCCCGGCAATCAGCTTGAGCATGGTGCTCTTGCCGCTGCCGTTCACGCCGATCAGCGCCACGGCTTCGCCCCGCTGAATGGCAAAATTGACGTGGTTCAAGGCCCTGAACTCGGTATAGCGCAACCTGCGCTGCACCAGCTTGACGAAGAATTCCTTGAGCGTATCCGTCTTTTCATTCTCCTTGCGGAAGCACATGGACACGTCCCGGACATCTATGATCGCACTCATGTTCCAGCTCCTGAACGTCAGATGTAGTAGATAAAGGTTTTTTGCAGCCTGCTGAACACCCATGCGCCCAGGCCAAACACCAGTGCCGCCATCGCCGCGCCGGACAACCACATGCCGATGCCGGGCATTCGCCCGTAGAGCAGCAGCTCCCGGAACAGCGTGATGAACACGTACATCGGGTTCAGCCTGATCAGTTGGACCACCTGGGGCGGCACCGCCTCGATGGGATAGAACACCGGCGTGGCGTACATCCAAAGCATCGTCAGCACGCTGTACAGGTGAATCACATCCCTGAACCGCACGGCGAGCGACGACACCAGCAGCCCCATACCGCAGCAGAAAACCAGCAGGTACAGCATCGGCGCCCAAAACAGCAGCACAGTGAAGTGGAACTGAACCCGGGTGAACACCATGACGATCAATATGGCCACCAGGCTGAAGGACATCGTTACAAAGCAGGACAGCACCCGGGAAATCGGAAATACATACTTGGGCACATAGATCTTCTTCAGCAGAATGCCGTTGTCGATGATGGAGTACAACGACATGTTGGTGGATTCGTTGAAGAAGTTGAACATCGTCTGGCCGCAGATCAGGTACAGCGGATAGTTTTCAATTTCAAACCTGAACATGTATGAGAAGACGACCATCATCACCGTCATCATCAGCAGAGGGTTCAGCAGGCTCCAGAAATAGCCCAGCACGCTGCGCCGGTACTTCTTTCTCAGGTCCCGCTTCACCAGTTCGCCGAACAGCGATATGAACTTGTCCGCCGTGTATTGTTCCCTTCTCGAAGCCAATTTCACAAACCCTCCCGGAAACGGCCCGTATCATCCGTTAATCTAAACATGATAATCCAATTTGTATTTTACATGAGAAAGGCAGTCCGGTCAACTGTATTCCGCTGACTTTACCGTTAACTTATATTACCGGCGCTTGCTGTCGGTGTTGACTTCCCATAAATCCCGTTATATAATGGGTAAAAAAGTATCAGGAAGGCGGTGAATCCCTTGCGCGGAAACCCATCGGCCCTCTGGCGCGTAATCTACATCGCGCGGAGCGAGCAACAGGCACGGCAGATTGAAGCCGTGCTCAGCGAGGCAGGCTTTCTGGTAAACTGGAATCGTCCGGAAGAGGCCGGCGGGCGCAAGGAGGATATCGAAATCCGCGCCCTGGATTCCGAGGCCGGCGAGGCCCGCCAATACCTGATGGAGCAAGGCTATTGAAAGAACAGATGACGATATCCGAACCCATAGACATCACCGGCATCGGCTCGGAACTGCAAGGGGTGGGCCGGCTGGCCGACGGCCGTGCGGTCTTCGTTCCGGGGGGGATTCCCGGCGAACAGGTCACCGTGGCCATCCTGCAGGACAAGGGGCGCTTCTGTGAAGCGTCTCTTTGTGATGTGTTGAAACCGTCGCCGGACCGGGTCACACCCTCCTGCTTCCACGCCGGGAAATGCGGCGGCTGCCAGGGACGGCACTTACGATACCCCCGCACGCTGGCGCTGAAGCGGCAGGTGGTCTCAGACGCCCTGGCGCGCATCGGCGGCGTGGATGCGCCCAATGTGCGGCCCACGCTGGGCTGCGACGCGCCGGATCGGACCCGGAACAAGGCGGAGTACCCCATTGCCCGGGTCGACGGCCGCATGGCCATCGGGGCCTTTGCCAAAGGCAGCCGCCGGATCATTCCGCTGAATGACTGCCTGCTCCAGAAGGACGAGAGCACCCGGGCGCTGCGCTGGTTCTCGGAGCACCTGGAGTATTTGCAATGCGCGGAGCACCTGAAATACCTGGTCACAAGGGTCAACCGGGAAGGCGCGATGATGCTGATACTGTGCGCCGACGCGCCGATACTGCCCGACATCCGCCGTCTCTCCCCTGTGCTTTGTGAAGCGCTGCCGTCGCTTGAATCGCTCTTCCTGTGCCAGCTGAACCGCCGCCCCGCCCACGCGCTGGACGGGCACTGCATACGCATATTGGGCGCGGAAACGCTGCCGGAGACGCTGATGGGGCTGGCGTTCACGATATCCCCCCAATCCTTCTTCCAGGTCAATCCGGACCAGGCTGAAAAGCTGTACGCCGCGGCGCTGGAGGCCGCGGGCATCGGGCCCGGCTGCGACCTCGACGTGTTGGACGCCTACTGCGGCGCGGGCACGATCACCCTCTGCGCGGCGCGGCACGCCCGCCACGTCACCGGCATAGAAATCGTTCCCCCGGCCATCGCCGACGCCAAGCGCAACGCCGTTCGCAATGGCCTGTCAGACCGGGCTGACTTCATCTGCGGCGACGCCGCCGTGGAGATCCCAAGGCTGCTCAAAAAAGGGCGGCGTTTCAACGCCGCCATACTCGACCCGCCCCGCAAGGGAGCGAACAATGCATTGCTGGATGCCCTGGCCGACGCGAAGATCCCCACGCTGGCCTATGTCTCCTGCAACCCCGCCACCCTGGCCCGGGATGTAAAGCGGCTTGTCGGCCGGGGCTATCGACTGGAATGGGCCCAGCCGGTGGACATGTTTCCCTTCACCGGCAGCATCGAGACCGCGGCAAGGCTGGCGCTGGTATAGTCGTCAAGGTCGTGTGTGCGATCTGTCTGCAACGCCGCCCCATTCATTGCAACAGCATTGCACGATTATCCCATTTTATGCCAATATTGTTATGTAAAGTTCCCATGCCATGTCACAAATGATGTTTTCCAGGCACAATCCATCCGTCCAGAGTCCACTTGCTGCTTGTGGGAAGCGCCGAATGATGTTATAATTCATTGGAGCACAATAATACGCCTGTGCCCTGAAACATCCACGAGGAGGTCTTGAATATGAAGCGCATACTGATCGCCCTGCTGCTGAGCATTGTCATCGTCACGCCATGTCTGGCAGAGGCGCCTTCCTCCACCGCGGCGCCTTCCTCCGCCGCAGATGAATTCCTGACCAACCTCTCGGCCACCTGGAATTCTCTGGTGAAGCTGGGCGAGGAAACCGCGAACAACGTCGTCAACTGGGTCAACAACGACCTGGACAACTGGTTGAAGAACGATCTGCCCGCCTGGGCGGACAACGCGGCGAAATCCATACAGTCCTGGATCGGCGAAGCCGACAAGTGGACCCAGGATGCCGCCGCAAAGCTCCAGGCCTTCGTCGAGCAGAACGGCCCCGCCGTGGAGGCGTGGCTGAACCAGGCGGGGGAAGACGTTCAAAAGGCCTGGGAGACGCTGAACAACCCGAATGCCCACACCCAGGAGGAGGTTGAGCAGGCCTACGATGCGGTGATGAATACCCTTCAGGAGGTCGGGGCCGTGAACCCCTGGGTGGAACTGACCGAGGCGGAATTGCGACAGAGAGCCGGGGCAGCCTTCCATGTGCCGGAGGACGCCAAAGAAGTTGTCTATCGCTGGCTGGAGAGCGACAAGCTCGCGGAGATGCAATTCAAGATCGACGGCGACGAATACTGTGCCCGCATGCAGCCTGCCGAACTGGAGAACGGGCAGTTAATGAACATCTCCGGCATGTATTTTGCCTGGGAGAACGAGGAGGCAGTGATCGTCGGCAACTGCCACGGGACGATCGGCCTGGCACAGACCGGCAGCAGGGAATGGCTGGAGCTGTGCCAGTGGTACGACGCCGCGGCCAAGCGGATGTATTCTCTGTCCGTGTACACCACGGACCCGGACGGCCTGGACCTGATCGCCGTCGCCGATATGGTCTACCAGCCCTGACCACAGGCCGGGAAGGGACATCTCCAATGATGTCTGAAAATCCTTGCCAGCAGATCAAACGATTGCGAAAACAGGTGGTGATGTCATGGAAATGATCGCAAAAGATCGCAGCGGGGTAATACTGGCCCGCGCCGATCATCCCCGGGAGGTACAACTGGTCCTGGACCACATTTGGGCCGAGGGCGACCGGGTGGAAATCAATGCGCCGGCAGGAGCCCACTTATGGCTGCGCATGAACGCGGCGATACCGGAAGGCGAGGTATTCTGTAAGGACGGGCACATGACCTGGCGCGTTCCGTCCGGGGAACACCGCCTCGCCTACGCGCCCCTCGCCTTCGACGTGCCGCGAAACATCCTCTCGGCCCGGATCATGGAGGCCGAGGAGCTGTCAGCGGTACGCGACATCGCACGCAATCCGCTGGACCTGCGCGGGGACACGGATTTCTACCCCCACTGCACCGCGAACGTGGAAACCCGTAACGAGTCGGTATTCGCCGCCAGAAACGTGATCGACGGTATTCGCTACAACACATACCACGGCGAATGGCCCTTCGAAAGCTGGGGCATCGGCGCCCGGGAGGACGCCTGGTGCAAGCTGGATTTCGGCCGGGAGATGATCGTCGAGCGGATGGCCCTGACCCTTCGGGCGGACTTCCCCCACGACGCCTACTGGGTGGCCGGCCACGTGGTGGACTCCGCTGGAAGGGACATCCCCTTTGAGCTGTCCAAAACCGCGGAGCGGCAGTGGATCGACCTCGGCGGCGCACACGTTCGATGGCTGAGGCTGGAACGCATGGTCAAGAGCGACGACCCCTCCGCCTTCCCATCCCTTCGGGCATGGGAAGTGTTGGGTTGCGACGTTCTGTAAGCGCCCGCACCCGGAACAACGCCCACCAGTAAGCGCGCGCGGGAACCCGGTGTTAATGTAGATAACGCACAATTGGGTGGCGGTATGGCGAGGTGCATTTTAGTCAGGCTGCTGCCCATATTGTGCGGTATTTCCTTATCGTTACTGTCAGTAACTTCTGATTCAGTCAGTAAATTCTGATTTGTCGCGGGCTATCGCCCGCTTGAAGGGGGACAGGTCCCCCTTCAATACATCCTCCTCAGATTTGCCTGAAATCGCAAGCGATTTC
>ONJE01000077.1 GCA_900318045.1 uncultured Eubacteriales bacterium | reverse complement strand
TTTCGATGAATTCAGGACGAAAAAGGCTATCGACGCCGCCGAAGCCATCCTTGTATGGGTAAAAACACATATAGTATGAAGCGTATGCCATGCATCCCCAAGAATAGCCCTACCATGAAAACGTAAAAGTTCTCATGGTAGGTTCACATGAATATGCTACTGCTTCTTCAGCGTAAACATAAATTCCGACCCCACCCCCACCTCGCTCTTGACGGTGATGTCGCCGCCCATCAGCTGGGTGAGGAGCTTTGCGATGGACAGACCCAGGCCGGTACCCTCGGTGCCCATGCGGGATTTATCCACCTTATAGAAGCGTTTGAAGATCATCGGCAGGTCCTTGGGTTCGATGCCGCAGCCGGTATCGCGAACGCCCACATACACCTCATCCTCGCCATCCCGGGCGAACACCGTCACGCTGCCGCCGCAGGGCGTGAAGCTCAGGGCGTTGTCGATCAGTATGACCAGCACCTGGGTGATTCTGTCCTCGTTGCCCATGCAGGCCAGCCGCGATCCGTCCGTTTCCACGTTCAACGCCACGCCCGTATCGTCCGCGATGGGCTTCATGCTCCTGACGGCGGAGTCCAGTATACCGGGCAGCTCCAGCGGTTCCAGCTCCACCTTGACGCGCCCTTCCTGGAGGCGGGACATGTCAAGCATCTCCCCCACCAGCTTCTCCAGGCGAATGGTCTCCTTCCAGATGATACGATAGCATTCCTGGCGCTCCTCCTCGGTGTCATAGCAGCCGTCGATCAGCGGCTCCACCATGCCCCGTATGCCCGTCAGCGGCGTGCGCAGCTCGTGGGATACATTGGCCACGTAATCCCGGCGCATCTGCTCCACCCGCTGGGCCTCCGAGACATCGCGCATCAGGCAGACCACGCCCTCGATCTCGCCATTTATGTCCCGTCGGGCGGTGACCGTTGCCTGGAGCATGCGGTGCGACGGGTTTTCAAATTCCAGGGATTCCGATTCGCCGCTGTCCAGGCAGCGCCTGATGATCGCGACCAGCGGGCTGAAGTACCCTTCTTCCTTCAGCATTCGCTCAGCGTTGTCCAGCTCCATCAGTTCAAGGAACGCCTTGTTCACATGGCCGATGTACCACTGCCTGTTGACGGAGACCAGGCCCTCGCTCATGCCGGAGATGATCAGGTTCATGCGGTCGCGCTCCCTGCGCAGGTTGCCGATCACCTCCAGCAGCCTGGCGGACATGCTGTTCAACGCATGCCCAAGTTCGCCAATCTCATCGGAGGGAAGCTGGGTAATGCGCTCTGCGTATAAGCCGTTTTCCATGCGCCGAGCCGCCAGGGTGATGCGCTTGATGGGACTGACCAGCAGATGTGACAGGTGCATCGACAGCACCACCGACAGCAGAAACGACATGCACATCACGATTACAATCAAGTAGCCCGCCACCCTGGACACGCTGCCGAGCTCCGCTTCCGGTTTGGCCAGTATCACGCCGCTGCGCACTACGCCTTCTTCATCCACTATCGGCGCACCGGCAAACAGGACCTTCCCCTGGGCAAATTCAAAATACCGTATGACGGATACCTTTTCTCCCGCCAGCACCCTCGAAAAGAATTCCCGGTCATCGGCGTCCTTGATTTTCTCCCACTGGAGATCGCTCCCGGCCTCTTCCTCCCCGGGTTTCGGCGTGTTCGGATGATCCTCTGGCACTTGAGAGCCGACTGTATCATTGTTCGGCTCGGCGTCTTTCTCCGGTGGGCGATACCGGCTTATGCAAATCGATCCGCTATCCGCGTCCAGGAAGAAGATCTCCGCGTCCGAGAGATAGGCATAGGTGTGCAGGACGTGCCGGTTGGGCACGTATTCTCCTTCCGGCATCTGCCGGCTGCTCTCGGCGATGCGCTCGGCCTTTACCAGCAGATCCTTCATCCGCGATTCCCTTATGTACCGGATGGTCAAGAACCTGCTGAGCAAGGCGCCAAGCACGATGATCTCCACGCACAGCAGCAGATGGCTGAGCAGCATCTTCGTGCCGATGCTCAGGGAGCGCTCATTACGTCTCTTGGCCATGGGTTATTTCTGCCTGCCCTCCGACACTTCGAAGCGGTAGCCTATGCCCCACACGGTCTTGATGTCCCAGTTGTTGTTCTCGTTGCACAGCTTGGCGCGAATGCGCTTGATGTGGCTGTCTACCGCCCGGGTGTCCCCCAGAAAATCGTAGCCCCATATGCTCTGAAGCAGGTGTTCGCGGCTGAACACCATGCCGGGATTGCTGGCCAGCGTCCACAGGATCTCCGTCTCCTTCGGGGTGCAGGGCACCTGCTGGCCGTTCAGCTTGATGGTGAAGGCGTTCATATCGATATCCAGGTTGCCCACCACCAGGTGTGCCGACTTGTCATCGGAGTTCATCTCGTGCATACGGCGCAGTACTGCCTTTACCCGCGCCAGCACCTCCCTGGGGCTGAAGGGCTTGGTGATATAGTCGTCCGCGCCCATTTCAAGGCCCAGTAGTTTGTCGAACTCCTCGCCCTTGGCCGTGAGCATGATGATGGGAACGTTGGATTCCTTGCGAATCTCCCGGCACAGCATCAGGCCGTCCATACCGGGCATCATGATGTCCAAAATCACGATGTCGGGGCGCATCCGCTTCACCTGCTCCAGCGCCTGGCTGCCGTCGTAGGTGGATATCATCTGATAGCCCTCCCGACGGAAATAGGCGTTCAAAGACTGATGCACGTTTGTATCATCATCGGCGACCAGTATCTTGTAGCCGCTGCGAATTTCTTCCATATTTCCAACCTCCTTTGGGTCCAGTATGAATTTATCAAATATATATGTCAAAATTGTGTCCAATGCGTCGAGAAGAAAAGAAATATGCGGTTATATCCCGCCCGGTGTGTGCATATCATTATTCTGTCAGAACGTCCTGTCGCTTTCATTGTAGCATGACCCATAATAAGCGGCAATAGTTTCTTCACCGACAAATTTTGCCGCGCAAGGCGACCGCTCCGTCGGCAGATAATAGGCATGCCGGAACGCGGTGAAAACGGAGGGCGATGCACATGCGAAAGCTGCGTTCCCTGACGGGAATGAGCGTGGTCTGCGGCAGCCACAGGATCGGCAGGCTGTTGCAGGCCGATCTGACCGCCGACCTGCGGCAGCTGTCGGGCATATGGGTCGGGACCGGATTGCTGGGCACCCGCTTCATCCCGGCGGAGAGCCTTGAAATGCTGGGGCAGGTGGCCGTAATGGCCGAGGACAGCGGCAAGCGCAGGCCCATGCGGTCCGCGCCGCTGCTGAAGCGGGCGGTGTCCACAGACGGTCGCAGGATGGGGGCCATTACCGGGGCTGAGATCGACGAGCTGAGTTTCTCGGTCTGCGCCCTGGAGCTCTCCGCCGGGCTGTGGGACGACCTGATCCACCATCGCCAGCGCGTCACGTGCTATACCGTGAATCCGGACAACGGTGAGGTCGTAATCGAACCCACCGAAGCAATGAGGGAGGAGGGAGAGCATGAAGGGTGGATTGATGAAGGGCCTGATCACCGGTATGCTGATCGGTGGATCGGCTGCGACGGTGTTCGGCATCATGAACTGGCAGACGGAGAAGCGTTGGAACCAGAAGGCCCGGCAGACGGGCAGCTGGATCTCCGACAAGGCGGATGACATCGTGAAGAAGCTGTAAAATGCCATACTGAATCAGAGGATGTAGCGGCGGCGCGGGCCGCCACAGTGGCAGCCCCGCGCTGCCGCTACAGAATGTCAACGAACCCTGAATGGAGGGATTGCCATGCAGCTTCAGCTGGAGCCCCCATCCCCGCGCCAGTGGATCATCTGCGGGGGCATTGTGGCCTTTGCCGCCCTGGGCATGGCGCTGCGAGGGCTGCTGTTGCAGGTTGGCGCGCTGACGCTGGGTGCGGGCCTGCTGTGCTTCGTAACGGCGCCTCTCGCCCGCTTCTATGAAAAGAAGCTGGCACGCTCCGCGGCAGCCCTGGCGGCACTGCTGTCCGTCGGGATTGTGGCGGGCGGACTTCTCTGGCTGCTGGTGCCCCCGGTATACCGGCAGATGATGTCACTGGTGCAGGTGCTGCCGGAATCCATCGCCCGCCTGGCGGATCAGGTGGATACATTGCGACAGGGATTGCAGGCACGCATGCCCACCCTGAACCTTCCGGAATTCGACGCCGCAAGCCTGCTGGGCCCGCTGACGGGGATCGCAGGAGGGACGGTATCGCTGGCAGCCAATCTGGCGGACCGGATCGGCCAGGCATCGATGATGGTCGTACTTGCTTTCTTCTTCCTGTGCGACCGGGAACGGCTTCTGCTGCTGCTGGAGCTGTTGCTGCCCCAGGCATGGCGTTCAACGGTGGTGCACATGGGCAATGCCGTCTGCCGTGATCTGCGGCTTTACCTGCGGGGCCAGCTGCTGATCGCCGGGGCGGTTTCGCTGCTGTCCGTGGTAACGTTGACCCTTGTTGGCGTGGGCAACGCGCTGGCGTTAGGGCTGATCATCGGGCTCTTGAATATGATTCCCTATTTTGGCCCTTTTATCGGCGGCGTCCCTGCGGTGCTCATCGCACTTGGAGACAGCTGGCAGCGGGCTGCGATGACGGTCGCGGCGCTGAGCGTCGTACAGCAGCTGGACGGCTCGTGGATATCACCGCGCATCATGGGCAGCCTCACCGGGTTTTCCCCGGGGGCGGTACTGGTGGGCATCTACGCCGGCGCAAGGCTCGGAGGGGTGGCCGGTATGCTGTTCGCGCTGCCAGTGATGATGTCCCTCCGAACGGTATTTAGAATTTTTGTTCAAAAATGTGAAAACATTTGATATTTTCAGCAATATGTGTTATAATGATTTTGAATGTGATACGCTTTGCTCGAAAGGCGGTGCGCTATGAACAGCAGAATGGATGAAACGAGGCATTTCCGCATCCCCGCGGATGCGCCGGAATCGGCGGCTGAGATCATTGAGGTGGTCTATCAGGCGCTGAAAGCCAAGGGCCACGACCCGATCATGCAGCTGGTGGGCTATATCATCTCCGGTGATCCCACCTACATAACCAGCTACAACAACGCCCGTTCCCTGATCCGCAGGCTGGAGAGGGACGAGCTGTTGGAGGAGTTTGTGCGCTTTTACATCCAGGAGCATGACAAGGATTGATCATCCGCTGAAGGCATCGCATTTATGCATAGACAGGGCTGGGAATACGTTTATTTCCAGCCCTGCCGCATACACTGATTTGTCACGAAAGGAACACCCGAAACATGCAGACGCGCTCGTTGGGGCGCAGCGGCCTGAAGGTTTCACAGCTGTGCTTCGGTACGCTGACCATGTCACCGCTGCAATGCAACCTGTCGCCCCGGGAGGGGGCCGACCTGCTGATATATGCCTATGAGCAGGGTGTGCGCTTCCTCGATACCGCCGACCTGTACGGCACCTACCCCCATATAAAGCTGGCGTTGAAGGATGCCAAGGATTACGTGATCAGCACCAAGGCCTACTGTTACGACCGGGAAACGGCCCAGGCTGCCCTGGAGCGGGCCTTCGCAGGCGTGGGCAGGGATTACATCGACCTGTTCATGCTGCACGAGCAGGAATCGCTGTACACGCTTCGGGGACATGAAGAGGCCCTCATCTACCTGGCTGAGCAGCGGGACAAGGGCCATATCGGCGCGGTGGGCATCAGTACCCACTTCTGTGCCTGCGTCAGAGCCGCCCCCCGCTTCGGGATGATCGACGTCATCCATCCGCTGATCAATGTTGGCGGCATCGGCATACAGGATGGCGCCCGCCAGGACATGGAACAGGCCATCGCCGACGCCCGCGCACAGAACATCGGCATATTCGCCATGAAGCCGCTGGGGGGCGGGCACCTGATCGCCTCCAGCAGCGAAGCCCTTAAGTACGCCGTGGAGAATCCACTGCTGGACGCCGTGGCCCTGGGCATGCAGACCCGGCAGGAGATCGACGCCAACGTAGCCTTCTTTGATGGCCTCCCGAATGCCCCTGAACAGCTGGAAGCTCTGCAGCACCGGCAGCGGCGATTGATGGTGCACGATTGGTGCGAGGGCTGCGGACGCTGCGCAGAGCGATGCCGTCAGCAAGCCATCGCCATCGTCAACGGACGCGCCGTCGTGGATCAGGCGAGGTGCGTGTTTTGTGGGTATTGCGCGAAGGCATGCCCCCAGTTCTGCATAAAGGTGGTGTGAACATGCGGGTGATCTGCCTGGACATCGGCGACAAGCGCATCGGCGTGGCCGTCACTGACCCGCTGAACCTGACGGCCCAAGCCGTGGAGACCATATGGGCCAAGAGCTTTGAGAAGGATTCCGATCGCGTTTTGGAACTGTGCCGTCAGTATGAAACCGACCGGGTCCTGTGCGGTCTGCCACTGAACATGGACGGCAGCGAGGGCGTACAATCCCGGCACGCCCGGGCCTTCGGGGAATACCTGGCCGGGAAGGGCCTTCAGATCCGCTATCAGGACGAGCGCCTGACCACCAAGCAGGCGCGCGGCGTGCTGCTGGAAGCCGACGTGCGTCGTTCAAAGCGCAAGGCATACATCGACCAGCTGGCAGCCACCTACATCCTGCAAAGCTTTATGGATGCAGGCGGCTGGCGTGAAGCCGAAAAACCGAAAATCTATTTAAAAGGAGTATGGCATATGAGCGAGAACATGAACCATGATCTGGACATGGAACAGGAAAACGTGGTTGAACTGGTGGACGAGGACGGCAACGCCGTGCGCTTTGAGCACCTGATGACCCTGGAGCACGAGGGCAAGCCTTACATTTGCCTGGTGCCGCTGGACGAGATGGAGGACGTGAGCGAGGACGAGCTGGTGATCCTTCGCATTGAAACCGACAACGAGGGCAACGACGTCTACGCCACCGTAGACGACGAAGCGGAGCTGGACGCGGTCTTCCAAAAGTACCTTGAAATCGCCGAGGCGGACGAAGGGGAATAGCCCATTGAACGCCCCCTGTGAATTGCGAGTATCGTAATTCACAGGGGGCGTTTATTATTGATAATTGTGAGCGGCGTCTGTAAGCCGAGTTCTGTATTGGACGATCATCTGTCTGGGCCTGCAGTTGCCAGCAGGCTCAAGCGATTACCCGGAAGCGCGACGGGCCATCGCCGGTCGGGACCCCGAAGGATCACCGCCCATGCTTCCCTATCAATCTTGCACCAGGTGGGGTTTACAGCGCGGACAAGTTGCCAAGCCGCGGGTGAGCTCTTACCTCGCCTTTCCATCCTTGCGTCCCCCGAAGGGGGGCGAACCCGCCCGAAGGTGAGCCCGCCTTTACGCGGTATATCTCTGTTGCACTTTCCTTGAAGTCGCCTTCACCGGCAGTTAACCGGCACCCTGCCCTGTGGTGCTCGGACTTTCCTCATGCGCCAAAGCGCATGCGATCGTCTGGCGCCCTCACAATCACAAACGATGGCTCTCTTGACGGCGACAAGGTCACCATCACTTCGGATGTTTATTCCCCCGCGTCGTAGAGGATGCGGCCGCAGTTGTCACACTCCACAATCCTGTCGCCGCTGCGGATGTCCAAAAGAGTGGCACTGGGCAGCGACATGAAGCAACCGCTGCACTGGTTGTTGACCAGCTTCGCCATCGGGGGCGTACAGTGCTGCTTGATGCTGCGGTACTTGGCCAGCAGCTTCGGTTCGACCTTCTTGGCCTCTTGCTCCGTCCTGGAGCGCATGGTCTGCAACTTGGCGGTGTCCTCCTTGAACTCCTTGTCGTAGACTTCCTTCAGCTGATCGAACTCCAGCTTGGTCTTGGCCGCGCGAACGCGGATCTCCTTCTGCTGACGGTCCTTGGTATCCGCATCCTTGCGCATCTTGGAGAGCTCCTGCTCATAGCGGGAGAGCGTGTCCAGCAGCTTGCGCACCGTTTCGGACTGCTTCTGCACGTCCTCCGGTGTGGTGGGAGGATTGTTTTCCAGCTCTTCGGCCAGCGACGCGAGGACCTTTTCAAGGCGATCCGCTTCGTCCTGTACGGCTTCGAGCCGGTCCTGCATGACGGCCACGTCGTTTTCCAGCTTTTTCATATTCGCCTGTTGATCCCGCAGGAAATCCCGCTGCTTCAGCAGCTTCTGGCGATTTGCCGACTGGCGCATCTTCGCCTCGAAACCGTCCGCGTCCATGTCCACCTGCATGAATTGCCACAGGGTATCCAACTGCATACCTTTTCCCTCCATAATTCAGAAAAACACTTCAGATTCGCTCTGTAGAACACATATACCATATTGTACAGCATCGGCGGCGTTTTGTAAACCTCTGCAAAGTAATGAAATTGCGGGATATTCTGTTGCGCAGTGCCCCGCTTCGATGACGCACAGTCCGTTGTCCATCGCGTCCAGCCCCTTGTGGTAGGCCATCTCACCGGTCAGGTAGACGTCCGCGCCTGCTTCAAGAGCCTGCCTGGCGAAGTTCTCGCCCGCGCCGCCCAGCACAGCGACGCGCTGAATCCTGCGCATCGGGTCGCCGTAGCAGCGCGCCGGACCGCGAAGCGCATCCCTCGCAGCATCACAGAATAAACCGAATTTGGTCTGTTTTATCGTTCCCAGACGCATGCCGTTCTCCAATACTGCCACGTCTTCAAGCCCCAGTGCCGCTGCCAGCGCATCGTTGACGCCGGGATGGGCATTGTCAAAATTGGTATGGGCGGCGATCATGGCGATGCCCGAGCGCACCAGCGCGCACAGCATTCGGCCCTCCGCGTCCGTCTCCAGCAGGTTTTTCCGACCCCTGAACAGTATCGGATGATGGGTCACGATCAGCTGACAGCCCTTATTTTGGGCCTCTCTGACGACGTCCAACCTCAAATCCAGAGCGCACAGCACGCGCTCCACGGGGCTTTCCGGATTGCCCGCGAGCAGGCCCACGTTGTCCCATTCCTCCGCCAGCTCGAAGGGAGCGATGCTGTTCACAATCTCCAATATCTGTGCTACCGTTGCAGGCATGCGCAGACCTCCTCCCA